>NZ_JBEOVY010000245.1:0-11843 GCF_040295745.1 Saccharopolyspora sp. NPDC002686 | reverse complement strand
GTTCGCCCATGCTCCCCCCATCCGGGTACCGCCCCGGATCCCGGGTTCCCGAGGTCCCGCAAATTCAATGGAAATCAGAGGTCCAATTTCCATTGAATTTGCGGAAGTTCTCCGCAGATCGGGGTCAGGTGTCCACATCCGTCGGCATGTCGGGTCCCGACACGCCGGTGGAGCACAGTTTCAATTGAAACTGCAAACCCCACCCGACCAGGGGAACGCCGCGAGGCGCCCGCGACCAGTGGTCGTCGCGGATCGTCTACGAGTCGAGCCTCATCCGGCTCGGCTCGCCGTGACCGGCTCAGTCGAAGTACGCCACCACGTCGAGAGGTCCTCCGGCGGCGGCGAACTCGGTCTCGACCGCCTGGCGGAGACCAGCGTCCACCAGGTAGTCCACTGTGGTCAGGGCTAGGCCGATGGCTCCGTCGATCACCGCGCGGTCTCCGGCTTCCGAGGCTGCTGCGGCAGCGAATTCTTCCGTGTGGAGGGCCAGGTTCGGGTCGCCGAGGCCGATCATCGGGTGGATCGCCGGGACGCGGTAGCTGATGTTGCCGAGGTCCGTCGAGCCCGTCAGGTACTCCGGGACCACGCCGCGCGGCAACGACGTCCGGCCGCGGCGGGCTTGGTGCGCGGCCCAGCGCGCGGCCAGCGCGTCGTTGTGCCGGATCGGCAGGTAGGCCGGGTTGTTGTCCCAGTTCAGCTCGACGCCGCAGCCCGTCATCGACGCCGCGCCGTGCGCGATGGCCTCGATCCGGGACGCCAGGTCGCGCAGCGATCCGGGCTCGGCGGAACGCACGTAGAACAGCGCCGCCGCGCGGTCCGGCACCACGTTGGGGCGCTTGCCGCCGTCGGTGATGATGCCGTGCACGCGGTCCGTCGACGGCATGTGCTGGCGCATCGCCGCGACGCCCTGGTAGGTCGCCACCACCGCGTCGAGGGCGTTGCGCCCCATGAACGGTTGCGCGGCGGCGTGCGCGGCCACGCCGTGGAACACCACCTCGAGCTGGCGGCGCCCGAGGAACGGGTGGGTGGCGATGTCGTGCGAGAACGGGTGCAGCATCACCACGGCGTCGACGTCGTCGAACAGCCCCGCTCGGGCCAAGTGCTCCTTGCCGCCACCGCCTTCTTCGGCCGGGGTGCCGAACAGGCTCACCCGTCCCTGCGCCATCGCCGACGCTGCGGCGAGGAACCCGCCGACCGCTGCCGAGCAGATGATGTTGTGCCCGCACCCGTGCCCGATGCCGGGCAGAGCGTCGTACTCCGCCAGCACCGCGACGTGCGGCCCACCGGTGCCCGCGACCGCGCGCAAGGCGGTGTCCAGCCCGCCGACGCCCACCTCGACGTCGTGCCCGTGGCGCTGCAGCAGCTCAGCGGCCTGCGCGGCCGACCGGTGCTCGGCGAAGGCCTCTTCCGGGTGCGCGTGCAGATCCCGGCTCAACCCGACGAGTTCGTCCGCATGGCCGTCCACCCACGCCTCGACCTCGGAGCACAGCTCCGCGCCCGCCCCGGCGTGCTCGGAGCGGATCGGCTCAGCGGCGGCCACGGCCCGCTCGGTGGCGGCGGATACGGCGCGGAGGTAGGAGTCGTCCGGCTGCACAGGCTTCGTCACACCCCGACTCTAAAGCCTGCTCGCTCCCCCACCCCGCATCGAAATGCCTGGGCTCAGCGCCGAGCCCCGGTTCGGGCGGGGTCGAGGACCTGGTGAGCCAGGAGGGTTCCGCCGACCACCGCCGACGGGATCACCACCAGCTGCAGCACCGGGATCAGGCACAGCAGGTACGTCGGCAGGCCGAAGCCGAACACCGCCGCCCGGTGCTTGCGCAGTTCCCGGCGCCGGTCGGCGAGCTTCAGGCCGCGCCGGGCGAAGACCAGGCCGACCATCTCCACCGCGACCAGCCACGCCCCGAACAGCGCGCCGAGCACCAGCGCCGCGATCTGCCCGGCCACCGGGATGAACCCGATCGCGAACAGCGCGATCGCCCCGACCAGCGCGATCAGCACCAGCTTCACCGAGTCCTGCACCCCGCGCCCGATCTGCCGCAGCACGCCCGCGCCGTCGTCGGAGGTGTCGAGCCCGAGCTCCTCCTCCGCCTTCTCGGCGATGTGCTCGTAGAACGGTCCGCCGACGAGCAGCGTGATCGCGATGAACGACACCGAGGCCAGCAGCGCGGCCGAACCGACCAGCGCGATCCCCACCAGGATCCGCAGCGCTCGGCGTCCGACATCGCCCCAGCCGTCGGCGAACGGTGTCATCCAGCTGACCAGGTCACCGCTGGAGTAGATGAGCGCGCCGAGGCAGCCGAGCAGCAGCGCGGCGCTGATCAGCGCGGGCAGCGCTCCGAGGACCAGCAGCTTCGGTCGGCGCGCGATGATGCCGAATCCGGTGCCCAAGGCGCGGGATCCGGCGAGGAACGAACTCATCAGGGCGTGTCTCCAGTACGGCGTTGATCGACGGCCACCGTACCGGCAGCGGAGGACGCCCCGGAGCGGATCGGGCGATCAGCGCACCACGCGATGGCGCTTGTGCCGCGTGGACTTGGGCGTGCGGGCGCCGAACGGCCCCGGATTCCGCCGGTCGGGCCGGTGGTTGGCGTGCAGCTCCACCAGCAGGACGTCGGGGTTCTCCCCGGCGTAGCTGCGCCAGAGCATCCGCAGCAACTCGTCCTCGGTGAGCACCCAGCGGCGGTCGAAAACGTCATCGTCACTCATCGCGACTCCAACGCCAGTTGTTTGCGCGCAGAACGTGCGTTCGCTCCCCGCCAACGATACGCCTCCGCGGCACCCGGGTGATCCGGTTCACCAACGGATCACCCGCAAGCCGAGTTAGGTTAGCCTTCCTTACAACGAAATGTCGGACTACGAAGGACGCGGAGATGACTCCTCCCCCAGCTCTTGCCAGCAGCAGGTTCGGCCGCCGGGGCTTCCTGATCGGCGCGACCGGCGTGCTCGCCGCCGCCGGGCTGGCGGCCTGCGGCACCAGCGGCGCCCCGGGTGAGGGCGACGCCCCGCAGGGCGGACCGGGCTTCCCGACCAGCATCCCGAACCGGTACGGGACCGCGGAGATCAAGGCCGCCCCGCAGCGCGTCGTCAGCCTCGGCATCACCGACCACGACGTGCTGCTGCCGCTGGGCGTCATCCCGGCAGGGCTGACCCAGTGGGGCCCGTGGGCCAGCGGCGTCGGCCCGTGGGTGGAGCCGATGCTGCGCGGCGAGAAGCCGAAGATCTTCGGCAGCGAGGTCGACGCGGAGGGCGTCATCGCACTGGCCCCCGACGTCATGCTCGCGCTGCAGAGCGCGCTGACCCAGGAGCAGTACAACCGCCTGACCAGCTTCAACCCGGTGGTGGCGCAGCCGCCGAACTCGATCGACTACGGGGTGAACTGGCGGGTGCAGGCCGAGACGATCGGCCAGGCGCTGGGCAAGCAGGCGGAGGTCGCCAAGCTCGTCGCCGACACCCAGGCGCGCATCGACCAGACCCGCGACGCGAACAAACTGCTCCAGGGCAAGACGCACGTCACCGTCCGCACCGACTCGGCGGGCACCTACGCGGCCTACACCAAGCAGGACGCCCGGACCGCACTGCTGGAGCAGCTGGGCCTGCGGTTGTCCCCGGCCATCGAAGGCCTGGACAGCGGCGGCAAGTTCAACGTCAAGATCAGCAAGGAGCAGGTCTCGCTGCTGGACGCCGACGTCGTCATCGTCACCACGGCGAAGGCCACCGACGTGGACGCGGTCCGAAACGACCCGCTGCTGAACAACCTCCCGGCGGCCAAGCGCGGCGCACTGGTCCTGCTCGACGACTACGACCTGACCATGGCCCTCGGCTCGGCCACGGTCTCGAGCATCCCGTTCGCCCTGGACCACCTCACGCCGAAGCTCGTCGATGCGCTGAGCTGACCCGCGAGTCTCGGGGCACCGGCTTGCACCGGGGGGCTTGCAGCAGCAACGATGCTGTGCTGTGAACCGCAAGTCCCAGGAGCAGGACAGCTCCGACGCGAAATCGCCCGTGCCCGTGGACGAGTTGTCCAAGCAGATCATCGAGCAGTTGCAGGAGGACGGCCGGCGGTCCTACGCCGCGATCGGCAAGGCCGTCGGCCTGTCCGAGGCCGCGGTGCGACAGCGCGTGCAACGGCTGCTGGACTCCGGGATGGTGCAGATCGTCGGGGTCACCGATCCGCTGCAGCTGGGCTTCCTGCGCCAGGCGATGATCGGCGTGAACGTCTCCGGCGACGCCCAGCTGGTCGCCGACGCGCTCGCGGAGATCCCGGAGATCGAGTACGTGGTGCTCACCGCCGGGTCGTTCGACCTGCTCGTCGAGGTGGTCTGCCGGGACGACGAGCAGCTGCTGGAAGTGATCAACCGGCGGATCCGCAGCCTGGACGCGGTGACCGGCACCGAGACCTTCGTCTACCTCAAGCTGCGCAAGCAGACCTACGCCTGGGGCACCCGCTAGAACGCTGAGCGCCCGTTCTTGATCCTGAGTTCTGGTCTTTGTCTTTGATGCGCCGCCAGGCGCATCACCCACCCTCGCCACTCGCACCGCCACGCAGGACGAGTGCTTCAGGCAGGTTTTCAGCCCAGGCTGGACATCACGTGCTTGATGCGGGTGTAGTCCTCCAGGCCGTACATCGACAGGTCCTTGCCGTAGCCGGAGTGCTTGAACCCGCCGTGCGGCATCTCCGCGACCAGTGGGATGTGGGTGTTGAGCCACACCGTGCCGAAGTCCAGCTCCGCGCTCGCGCGCATCGCCCGCTGGTGGTCGGCGGTCCACACCGACGAGGCCAGGCCGTAGCGGACCCCGTTGGCCTTGGCGTAGGCGTCGTCCTCGTCGCTGAAGCGCTGCACCGTGAGCACCGGGCCGAAGATCTCGTTCTGCACGATGTCGTCGTCCTGGCGCAGGCCGGAAACCACCGTCGGAGCGTAGAAGTAGCCGCGTTCCCCGACCCGGTGTCCACCACAGTGGACGGTCGCGTGCTCGGGCAGCTGATCGATGAAGCCGGCAACCTTCTCCAGCTGCGCGGCGCTGTTGAGCGGACCGTAGAGCACGTCGGTGTCGCTGGGCGGGCCGGTCCGGGTGTTGCGCGCCTGTTCGACCAGCGCCGCGACGAACTCGTCGTGCACCCCCTCCTGCACCAGCACTCGGGTCGCCGCCGTGCAGTCCTGCCCCGCGTTGAAGAACCCCGCGGCGGCAATGCCCTCTGCCGCCGCAGCGACGTCAGCGTCGTCGAAGACCAGGACCGGCGCCTTGCCGCCGAGTTCGAGGTGGACGCGCTTGAGGTCCTGCGCCGCTGATCCGGCCACCTCGATCCCGGCGCGCACCGAGCCGGTGATCGAAGCCATCTGCGGCACCGGGTGTTCGACGAGGCAGCGCCCGGTGTCGCGATCCCCGGTGACCACGTTGAACACCCCGGCGGGCAGGTGTTCGGCGGCGATCTCGGCCAGCAGCACCGTGCTCGCCGGAGTGGTCTCGGACGGCTTGAGCACCACGGTGTTGCCCGCGGCGAGCGCGGGCGCGATCTTCCAGATCGCCATCAGCAGCGGGTAGTTCCACGGCGTCACCTGGGCGCAGACGCCGATCGGCTCGCGGCGGATCATCGAGGTGTGGCCCGCCATGTACTCGCCCGCGGCGCGGCCTTCCAGCACCCGCGCCGCACCGGCGAAGAACCGCAGGTGGTCCAGCACCATGGTCATCTCTTCGCTGTGGGTGAGCTCGACCGGTTTGCCGGTGTTCTCGCACTCCACGCGCACCACCTCGGCCGCGCGGGCTTCGACAGCGTCGGCGATGCGCAGCAGCGCCGTCTGCCGCTGCGCCGGGGTGGTGCGCCGCCAGCCGCGGAACGCCTTGCCCGCAGCGGCCATCGCATTGTCCACATCGGACTCTCCGGAGAGCGCCTGGGCGGCGTAGACCTCCCCGGTGGCCGGGTCGATGACGTCCAGGGTCCGCCCGTCGACCGCAGGCACGCGACGGCCGTCGATGAAGTTGTCGAACACTTGCCGGCCCACACGACACCTCTTTCAGCGTTGCACTACTGATTCAGTTGCGAACATGTTGACTGACAACGCTTTCAATCGCAATAGGCCGCAATAGATGCTTTTTTCGTTGCCAATCTCTTGACGCTGCACAGGCGGCCACTTTCAATGGGACGCCACGCCCCGGATCCCCTCTCCCCCAACGAGGCCCTCATGTCCTGGACGAACGAGGCCGCGTCGCCTCCTGCTGCCACCAGACCGGAAAAACTGCCCAGGGTGCTGACCGTGTTCGGCGGCGTCCTGCTGACCCTGTCCTGCGTCACCCCGGCGTCGTCGCTGTTCATCGTGGTTCCACCACTGGTGCAAACGCAGGGCACCGGTGTCGTGCTGACCCTGGCGCTGGGCGCGCTGGTGTCCCTCGGCGTCGCGTTCTGCTACAGCGAACTCGGCACCCGGTTCCCGCACGCAGGGGGCGAATATTCGATCGTGGCCCGGGTGCTCGGGCGCGGCGCCGGGTGGATCACGTTCGTGATGAGCCTGGCGATGATCGTCGTGGTGCCACCGGTGATCGCGCTGGGCACCGCCGAATACCTGAGTTCGCTGGTCGAGCTCGACACCGCCACCACCGGCGCCGTCGTGATGCTGCTGGCGACCGCGACCGCCGTGCTGGACGTCCGGTCCAACGCGCTGGTGACCGGAATCTTCCTGGGCATCGAGGTGCTGGCCGCCGCACTGGTGGCGGTCCTCGGCTTCTCGCACGCCAACCGTCCGCTGAGCGCCCTGACCGAGCCGACGATTCCGGACGCCGCAGGGAGTTCCGCGCCGTTCACGACGACCGTGCTGCTGACGGGATTGGCCGTCGCGATCTTCACCTTCCAAGGCTTCGGGAGCGCGGTCTACCTGTCGGAGGAGCTGCGCGACCCGAAGCGCAGCGTCGCGCGCACGGTGCTGTGGTCGCTGCTGGCCGCGGTGCTGATCATCGGCCTGCCCACGGTGGCGATCGTGCTGGGCGCTCCGACCGACGCCGATCTGGCCACCGCCGACTTCCCGGCGATCGTCGAAGCGTGGGGCGGGCCGGTGCTGTCGACCTTCGTGAGCCTGGCCGTGGCCGCGGCGATCCTGAACGCGGTGATCGTCATGGTCCTGCAGAACGCGCGGGTGCTCTACGCCTCGGCACGCGACCAGGCGTGGCCAACCCGGATGAATCGGGCGCTGTCCCGGCTGCACCCGCGCTGGAAATCGCCGTGGGTGTCGACGCTGCTGGTCGGCGTGCCCGGCGCCGCGCTCGCCGGACTCGTGGACGTCGAAGCACTCATCGGCCTGACCGGCGTGATCGTGGCCGCGCTCTACCTGCTGATCGCGATCGCCGCGCTGCGGGTCCGCCGGTCGCGCCAACCGGAGGCGTGGCGGATGCCGCTGTGGCCGCTGCCCGCGCTGGTCACCGCGGCAGCGATCGCCCTCGCCCTGGTCAACCAGGACGTCGCGGACCTGCTTCTCACCGCCGCACTGGCGGCCTTGGCCGGGGCGTACTACGCGGTGCACCTGCGACGACGTCATGACACCCACTGGGTGATCAACGACAACTAGATCAGTTGTTGATATGACCTTCAACAACGTTTTCAGTTGCTATCGTTCTCTTATACGATTGATTTCGAAGACCACAATCGATGCGAGGTTGATCATGACCGCGACGGAGCACCCTGCCGCGAACCGCACGCTCGGCGACCGGGCACGGGACCACCTGTGGCTGCACTTCGCCCAGCACGGCGGCTACGCCGACAGCGAGATCCCGGTGATCACGCGCGGCGAGGGCCCCTACGTCTACGACGAGCGCGGCAAGCGCTACTTCGACGGCCTGGCCGGTCTGTTCGCCGTCCAGGTCGGGCACGGTCGCGAAGAGCTCGCCGAGGCGGCGGCGCGGCAGACCAAGCAGCTCGCCTACTTCCCGCTGTGGTCGCACGCGCACCCCGGCGCCGTCGAGCTCGCCGAGCGGATCGCCGCCCAGGCCCCCGGCGACCTGAACCGGGTGTTCTTCACCAGCGGCGGCGGCGAAGCCGTCGAAACCGCCTGGAAACTGGCCAAGCAGTACTTCCGCAAGACCGGAAAACCCGGCAAGCACAAGGTGATCAGCCGGTCGCTGGCCTACCACGGCACGTCCCAGGGCGCGCTGTCCATCACCGGGATCCCCGGCGCCAAGCAGGACTTCGAGCCGCTGGTGCCCAGCGCCATCAAGGTCCCCAACACCAACTTCTACCGGGCGCCGGTGTTCGCCGACGACTACGAGGCGTTCGGCGTCTGGGCGGCCGAGGAGATCGGCCGCGCGATCGAGCGGGAAGGCGCGGACACGGTCGCCGCGGTGTTCCTGGAACCGCTGCAGAACACCGGCGGCTGCTTCCCGCCGCCGCCCGGCTACTGGCAGCGCGTCCGGGAGATCTGCACCGAGCACGACGTGCTGCTGGTCTCCGACGAGGTGATCTGCGCGTACGGCCGGCTGGGCCACGACTTCGGCGCGAACCGCTACGGCTACCAGCCGGACATCATCACGGTGGCCAAGGGGCTCACGTCCGGCTACGCCCCGCTCGGCGCGATGATCGCCGACGAGCGGCTGATGGCGCCGTTCCTGTCCGGTGACAGCAGTTTCACGCACGGCTCGACCTACGGCGGGCACCCGGTGGCGTGCGCGGTCGCCATGGCCAACCTGGACCTGCTGGAGTCCGAGGACCTCTACGGCCAGGTCCGCGCCAACGAGGCGAACTTCCGCGCCACCCTGGACAAGCTGCTGGACCTGCCGATCGTCGGCGACGTCCGCGGCGCCGGGTACTTCTACGGCATCGAGCTGGTCAAGGACGCGGCGACCAAGGAGACCTTCACCGCGGCCGACGCCGAGCGCGTCCTGCAGGGCTTCGTCTCCCCCGCGCTGTTCGAAGCGGGCCTGTACTGCCGCGCCGACGACCGCGCGGAACCGGTGATCCAACTGGCCCCACCGCTGATCTGCACCCAGGACCACTTCGACGAGGTCGAGCAGATCCTCCGCTCCGTCCTCACCGAAGCCTGCACCAAGCTCTGACCCGCCCTCCCGCAAATTCAATGGAAATCAGACCTCCGATTTCCATTGAATTTGCGGAAGTTCTCCACAGCCCGGACGACCTGTCCACACCCGTCGGCATGTCGGGTCCCGACACGCCGGGGAACCGCAGTTTCAATTGAAACTGCGGAACCCAGGCACGGCGGATCACAGTTTCCATTGAAACTGTGGTTCCCGTGGGCGCAACGATGACCCGATCCGGTGAACACGTGTGGGCGGTGTGGCGGATTGGGGCGGGCGGTGATCGTCTTGGTGGTTCACTTCCTCCTCGATGTCCAGATCGAGGAGGACCTCCGTGGCCGTTTGCGTCCGCCTAGTGACCCTGCTGCTCGCATTCGTCCTTGCCGCACTGCCGATTCCGGCGAGCGCGCAGGGGAGCACCGGCCGACATTGCGCGTCCACTTTGGACTGCACTGCCGCCGAGCTGGAGGCGATGCCGCTGACCGAGCGGCTCGCGTTCGTCCGCGCCGTGCAGGACCGGGTTTCGGCCGAGTACATCCCGGGTTTCCGGCACTGGCGCAACATCGAGGGGATCATCGGCTTCTTCATCGAGAAGGGCTTCGGCGAGCGGGGCTCCTGGGTTTCGCACGTCGACGCCGGGATCCTGGAGGGCATCGAGCGCGGCACCGCGATGGCCCTCGGCGTCTCCGATGACGACGGCGGCAACCCGGGATCGCACCTGTGGGCCGACTACCTCCGCCGCATGCAGCGCGGCGAGCTGACCGATCGCTGGACGCACGACCCGGCGTGGGGCAACGCCGAGCAGGCCTCGACCGAGCACGGCGTGCGCCTGGCCGAGGCCAACGGCGCCCGCCCGACCCGGGTCGACTGGCAGATCTACCAGTTCAGCGAGTTCTACCGCTGGATGCTCCGCAACCCCCAGTCCGCGCTGCTGATGCTCAACGAGAACCTGGGCCAGACCACGGGAATCCCGCTGGCCCCGGTCGACTTCCTGCGCTGGTTCACCGACGTGACCACGCCCGTCCCCACCCACCGAGGCGCCCACGTGGCCCACGACCTGGCCCTGCCGAGCCCGGTCGGAGCCCCGATCAGCATCCTCCAGCTCTTCCTGGCCTACGCCCCGGAACTCACCCGCGCGTACCAGGAGGACACCGCGCACTGACCGGTGGACGGGCGCTTCCACCGCGAAAGCGCCCGTCCACCAACGAGATCAGGCCTTCAGCGAGTCGACCAGCTCCTGCCAGGGCGTCCACGGCGCCCCCGGCCCGGGCTGGCTGGCGGTCAGCATGTCCCCGCCGCGACCAACGCCGAACAGCGAGCACGCCCCGTCCGGACGGCTCACCGCCACGGGATCGCCTTCCAGCTCCCCGCCGAGGTTCGCCCACGCGGACCAACCGCCCTGCGGCCCTTCCTGCTCGGCGGTCAGGACCTCGCCGGACGTGCTGCGCACGAACACCGACAGCTTCCCCTCCGGGCCCACGGCCACCGCCGGGGTGCCGGCGAAGTCACCGCCGAGCCCGGACCAGAAACCGCCCTCGCCCGGGTGCGACATGACGTAGAGCTGCTGGTCGTTGCCGACGGCGAACAGCACGACGACGCCGTCGGGCAGCGTGACGACCGCCGGATCGTCGACCATGCTGCCGCCCAAGCCCTGCCACGCCGACCAAGCGGCGCCCGCAGTGCCCTGCGTCGACACGACGATCTCCTGCTGGGAGTTGCGCGCGAACACCGAAACGGTGCCGCCCGGCCGCAACGCGACCGCGGGCCGACCGATCAGCTCGCCGCCGAAGTCGTCCCACTCGGTCCAGTGCCCACCGCGACCGGCCTGCGCGGTGCCGTAGAGCTTGCCGTCCCGCCCGACGGCGAACAGCGCCAACGCACCGTCAGGCCGCACCACCGCAACCGGATCGGCGGCGATGTCGCCCCGCAAACCGCTCCACGGCCCCCACTTCGCGCCGGGCTGCGGACACGACGAGGTGATGATCTCGTCGTTGCTGTTCCGGGCGAACACCGACAGCCCACCGCCCGGCTCGCGCACGACGACCGGGTGCCCGACCGGCTCCCCACCGATCCCGAGCCAACCGACCCAGTCCCCACCGGGAGCGACCTGCCAAGCGGTGACGGCTTCCCCGGAAGTGCTGGTGGCGAAGGCCGAAAGGGCCCCGTCCGGCCCAGGGATGATCCAAGACCCGAACACAGCAGGCACCACCCGCTCCGGCGGAGCCGGAGGCTGAGGCGGAGCCGGCGGAGGCACCGGAGGCTGCCCTTGCTGCGGCGGCTGCCCCGGAGCCGGGGGCTGCGGCGGAACGGGCGGCTGCTGCGGCGGAGCCGGAGGCTGACCCGGCGCGGGCGGCTGCGGCGGCGGAGGTGGCACCGGCGGTTGTCCAGGAGGTGGCGGTGCCGGGAACGACCGAGCGGTCTCGTCGAGGAGCTTACGAGCTTCAGCCTCGTGCTCGTCGTATTTTCCCCGGAGGTCCCGCCGAGGTTTCTGCACATCCGCAGCGATCTGACCAGCTGTGCGGTTCGGATCCTGGCGCTCTTCTCTGACCGCAGCCTCGAAGAACTTGTGCGCTGCGTAGTTCACGTTCAGCACTTGCTCAGGGGAGCCCCACCCCATCGAAGGGCGTTGCTGGAAAACTCCGAGCGAGTCCGCGTCGCGCGCTCCGTCGAGGTTCGACATCCTCGATTCGACGAGACCGGTTTCGAACGCTGCGAGCATCAGTTTGTCGGAAACCTGCATCTCCTTGCCCACCAAGTAAACGGTGCGCATGACTTCAGGATCAGGTGGACCGGGAGGCCCGAAACGCGCAGGCGGGCCAGGAGGAGCCGGC
>NZ_JBEOVY010000244.1:0-11852 GCF_040295745.1 Saccharopolyspora sp. NPDC002686 | reverse complement strand
TCCTGCTTTTCTTTCGTGTCCACTCCCTATCTGTCTTGCCCGGTGATTTTTTGGGGTCTCCCCACCCCCCAAAATGACCCCCGGGACCTGACCAGGCGAAACGAGCCGGACGGCGGAGGCATCGGCTCAGCGGTGGGCGGGGAACTCCACCACCTGCTGGTAGGTGGGGCGGTTCTGCCAGCTGATCTTGTCCTGGCCGATGCCGCCGATCTTGCTCTGGATCAGGGCGTCGGCGCACCACTGGTCGCCGGGCTCGCAGTCCGCGTCACCGGGGTAGGTCTGGTCCGACGGGGTTTCCGCCGCCTGGCGCAGGGTGTCCAGCAGCATCGAGCGGCACGCCGCCGGGTCACCACCACCGCACAGCGGTGCGCCGAACCCGCCCGGCACCTGATCGCCCAGCACCGCGCGGACGTCCTTGGACACCTGCCCGTACCAGCCGTACATGAACGCTGAGCCCTGGTGGCCCTGGCCGACGTGCAGGCCCGGTTCGCCGTTCTGCCAGCCCGAGGGCGACTGGTTGATCTGCATCATCCCGGTCAGCGCGTCGTAGGCCGGGGCGCCCAGCGACGGCTCGAACTGGCCGCGGACCAGCAACGGCCACCACGCGTCCAGCAGTTCGATCGCTTCGGCGTGCGCGTACCGCCGGCTGCCCGGTTCTGTCTCGACCCGCCTGCCACCGTCGGCCAGCCAGGTCCGGAGCTTCTCGACCAGCGCCGCGGTGTCGGGGTCGTTGATCGGCTCGCGGTCGATCAGGCGCAGCAGGTCCGGCAGCACCCGTTCGGCGCGCATGTCGGTCACGCCCGCTTCGGCCATCACCTGCGTCAGCGTCACGCGGTTGAACTTGCCGCCCGCTTCGATGCGCTCGCGGACGCGGGAGTCGAGCAGGTCGCCGCGCTGCACCGCGTTCTTCTCCGCCCGGTCGCCCGCGGTTCCCGGCGCCTGCTTGTTGTTCCAGCTGGTGTAGTAGTCCTGGTTGATCGAGTTCGGGTGCTGCTCGAACCGGGTGTAGTTCGCGGTGTTGTCGGCCGGGTTCCAGCCGTCCCACTCGTAGGCCGGGTCGCCGGCGATCGGCATGCTCGGGTCGACCACCGGTTTGCGCACCAGGTTGGCGCCGGAGTTGAAGTAGGCGGTGTCGGTGGCGTCGGCGTAGAACCAGTTGAAGGTGAAGTTGATGTCGTGCGCCGCGCGCTGGAAGTCCTGCGCCGACGTGATCGCGCCCGGGTCGTTGAACTGCTGGAACCCGATGATCGAGTCCACCTCGTGCAGGAACGTCGAGCGGGCCAGGGCGAACGCGACCGGCTTGCCGTCGACGGTGGCGCGGTGGGTCACGGGGCCGTAGCTGGTCCGGAACGACACCAGCCGGTACGAGCCTTCGGGGGTGCTGTCACCGAGGTTCGGCTTCCAGGCGTTCTCCCGCTCGACGGTCTGCATCGGCACGCACTCGCCGCGGAACCGGTACGCGTTGGAGTCAACCGTGGCCGGGCTCCCGTCGGGTTCGCACAGCTCGACGGCGTAGGTGTCGATCAGGTCCTGGGACGCGGTGGTGGCGCTCCAGGCGTAGTCCTGGCCGCGGCCCAGCAAGGTGTAGAAGCTCAGCCCGGCGAACGACGCGCCCTTCGACGAGATCCCCGGTCCTTGCAGCTCCTGCAGGGTGAGCAGCTGCGGCGAGAAGTAGCCGGTCTGCGGGCCGAACACCGCCACCGGATGGCCGCTCTCGGTGTGCGCACCGGACACGACGAGCGCGTTGGACATGCCCCGCGGCTGCCCCATCCCCTCCGGGACCACGCCGTCGTCGAAGATGCCGCGCAGGCTTTCCACCGGGTCGTCGGTGGTCGGCGGCGGGTTGCCGCTCTCCGCGCGGGTGGCCGGTTCCGAGGTCTGGGCCGCCGATCCGGTGGGATCGAAGACGAGCGGCTGCTCGACCACCGATCCCGGATCCGGCAGCACCACGCCCGCCGGGTTCTCCGGCGCCCCGCCGTACGGGAAAGTCCGTCCATCGTGGACGGTGGTGATCGCTTCCGGATCGTTCTCGGCGCGGAACGCCGCCCAGATCTCCTCGCCGCGCTCCGGGCCGAACCGCTCGTGCAGCGACATCCGGGCGACCGCGTTCTGCACCTCGTTGCCACCACCGCCGCCGAACTGGGCGCCGACCAGCGAGGCCAGCGCGACCAGGTCGGTCAGCTCGAAGGGCTCGATCCGCCCTTCGTTGGTGATCGGGTCCACGTGCCCGGTGGCCACGTACTCGCCGGGGAAGTACCGCCCCTGGTACGACTTCTCGATGTAGGCGTTGATCCCGTCCACGTAGGACTGCGCGTCTTCGAGCGCCTGCCTGCCGCGCTCGCCCTGCGAGGCGACGGAGTCGATCTGCTGCTGCAGCTCCTGCTCGGTGTAGGGCGACACCGCGAAGAACTGCTGCTCCAGCTGGCGGTTCGACGGCGCGCCACCGGCGAACGGCGTCACCTCGCCGCGCCCTGCCCGGCGCATCACGTCCATCAGGAACAGCTTGTCCTCGGCGGTGGCGTAGCCCGCGCCGAACGTGGTCCCCGAGCGAGTCGTCCCGTAGATGTGCGGGATTCCCGCGGTCTTGTCCCGGACGACGGTGACGTCCTCGCGCGGCTGGTAGGTCTTCTCGACGTCCTCGGGCCGCACGCCGAAGGAGTTGTCGTTGAAGAACTCCCCGATCGTGCCGGTGGTCAGCTTCGAGTAGCCGCCGACGAGCGCGTCGTACTTGGCCAGCTGGTCGTCGGAGTGCGGCGGGCGGACGCCCAGCAGCATGTGCGCGACGAGTTCGGCGAAGGTGGCGTTGCCGTTCTGACCGGGCGGGAGGACGTGGTGGCACTGCTCGCGGCAGTAGTCCGGCACGGACTCCGGTTCAGCCGTGGCTGGCGGCGCGACCAGCAGGGATGCGATCGCGGCCGCGGCGGCGAGGGCGGCGGTGGGACGCAGCATGCCAGGTCCTCTCGGTCGATCTTCGCGACCCGGACGCTAGCCACCGCGCACTGGATTTGAAAGACATTCACGTTCACCTTGCCCCGAACGGCGCAGCGGACATCAGGACGCCACCGCGGGCCGGTGCTCACCGCGCTTCCACCTGGTGTTCTCGAGCTCCAACGCCCGCCACAGCAGGTTCAGCGGGTGATCGGCGCCGTAGCTCTGCCGCTCTCCGCGCCGGGTGAAAGCTCCCACCAGCACGTGCATCTTCGGCCCGACGTCGTTGACCAGATCGACGGTGCGCAGCCCCCGGCCCTCCGGTAATCGCCCGTCGTCGGCCGCCTCCCCGACCCCGCGGGTGACGATCATGCAGCCGTGCAGCAGCTCCGAGCGCAGCAGGTCGAACCCGTAGCGCACGTCGTCGATCTCGGCGGCGATGTCGAGCTTCTCGCGGTAGTCGGGGCCGAACCAACCGCGCAGGAATCCGGAGATCAGCCCGCTGGCCGGGATGACCAGCGGCAGCGCGTGCAGCTGGCTGGCGAGCATCGGCCGGTTCGGCAGCTGTTCCGCGGACAAGTTCGTCACCAGGCTCAGCCCGCTGCGCCGCCACTCCAGCACGTCCACATCGGCCAGCGCGTTCTCGCCGCCGCCGACCAGGACGCTGCCGCAGACCAGATCCGCCTGCTTCGTCCGCAATGCACCGATCAGCTCGCGAGTCCGCAAGTGCGTCACCCGCAACTCCACGCCGCGCTCGGCGAATTCGCCCGCGACGTGCTCCCCGGCATTGGCGAGGAAACCGAGAGTGAACCTGGTGGTGCCGACAGTAATCGTTTCGCCGCGCAGTCGTCGCGATTCGTGCACTCCGTCGAGCCAGTCGCGCAACGTGTTCCGCGCGATCTCCACGAAGAGCTCTCCGGAATCGGTGAAGAGCACGTTCTTCCCGCGCCCCTGCTTGATCACCAGCGGTTCACCGCACAGCCGCTCGAAGTTCCGGTTCAGCGTGTCGATCTGCTTCTGCACGCTGGACTGCTCGCGCCCCAGCGAACGCGCTGCCGCCAGCGCCGTTCCGACCTCGTGCACCAGCACCAACGTGCGCAACTGGTCCATAGTGGTGTCCAGCAGAGCGGCTGGGGATTCGAGCAATCGACTGCGCAGGTCGCTCGCGGACGGACTGGCGGTTCCGACTAACGGCACGGCATGCTTCCTTCGGTCTCCTGTTTTGCGCCGAAGTGTAGTGCGCCGAACTGATCCGCACGCCAGAACAAATAATCTGCGGAATTCTTCTTCGAATCGCTGGAAATCCCCGCGACAGCGGTGCAATGATCTGCTGCGTCCCAAACGGCGGTCCTTCTGCGACCGCCCCGGTTCGGTTAGACCGATCGGCGTATTAGGGGCATTCGCACTATCGCAGGTACGCGGATGCGTGAACCGCTGCCTGCCCCGGAGAGGATTCGCAGCACCATGTGCAGCACCACCGTCGCGCCACCCCCTGGCGCGACGTCGAACAACGGCTTCCCGCGCAGCGCGTGGGCCCGCACTGCGCAAGTCGTGGATCGCGGACGGCGCACGGCCGACAGCTCGGTGATCCGCACGAACACCCCGGCCGCCGGGAGCGGCCAATCCCGGTGAAGGCGCCGCGATTCCTCTCGACATCCCCCTTTTTTTCATTCCCTGGCAAGGAGAAACCCAGTCGTGACCTACCAACAGACCGCTCCCCCGCAGGCGGCCCCGGTCAGCTTGAAGCGCCCCGCCACGCTGCTGGCGTTCGTCATCGCCGGTGCGGTGTCGGCGCTTTCCGGCATCGCGGCCGCGATCCACATGATGGCCGGTGGCCGGACGCTGGCCGAGCAGTACGCGACGGACCTGATGAACTCCGACCCGGCGTCGATGGGGATCGACGAGCTGCTGTCGGTGACCGGCGGTGAATCCACCGGCGACGCCATCGAAACCCTCAAGAGCATGGGCTTCTGGGAAGACGTCGTCACCACGGCCAGCGCGGAGCTGATGCTGAAGTCCATCGTCGCGCTGATCTTCGTGCTCCCGCTGCTGCTGTTCACGCTGCTGGCCATGAAGGCTGCGACCTGGGCGCGCGTCCTGGTCACCATCTTCGCCGTGCTCTCGCTGCTGCCGCACCTGATCCTGGCCATCGCGGTCGGCCTGCCGATCGAGCAGGGCCTCGGCTTCGTCGGCCTGGCCACGGCGGTGCTCGCGATCGTCCTCGCGTGGCTCCCGGCGAACGGCCGCTACGCGAAGGCCCGCAAGTTCGCGGCCTGACCCAGCGGAAACAGCGTCGCTCTGGGGGTCGGCACTGCACACGAGAACGGCCCGGCACTCTTTTCCTCGAGTGCCGGGCCGTTCCGCGCGTCAGGCCTGCTTGAACTGCTGGCGCTGGCGGCCCAGGCCGTCGATCTCCAGCTCCAGCACGTCACCGGCCGCCAGGTACGGGTACTTCCCGGAGAGGGCCACGCCTTCCGGGGTTCCGGTGTTGATCAGGTCGCCCGGCTCCAGCGTCATGTACTGCGAGAGGTGGCGGACGATCTCGGCGACGCCGAAGATCATGTCCGCGGTGTTGGAGTCCTGCCGGGCCTCGCCGTTGACCCACGTCCGCAACCGCAGCGCCTGCGGATCGGCGACCTCGTCGGCGGGCACCAGCCACGGACCGATCGGGTTGAAGGTCTCGGCGCACTTGCCCTTGGACCACTGCCCGCCCGAGTGCTCCTTCTGGAAGGCGCGCTCGGAGACGTCGTTGGCCACCACGAACCCGGCGACGCAGTCCAGCGCCTCTTCAGCGCTCTCCAGGTAGCGGGCCCGGCGACCGATCACCACGCCGAGCTCGACCTCCCAGTCGACCTGCTCGGCACCGCGCGGGATCAGCACCTCGTCGTACGGTCCGACGACCGTGTTCGGGTGCTTGAAGAACAGGATCGGCACCTCGGGCGGCGCCGAACCGGACTCGGCGGCGTGCGCGGCGTAGTTCTGGCCGATGCACAGCACGGCCATCGGCCGCGCGATCGGCGCACCCACCCGCTGGCCGCTGCCGTCGCCGGCATCGTCGACGGCGGGCAGCTCACCGGCGGCCAGCGCTTCCCTGGTCCGCTGGATGCCGCCACCGGCCAGGAACGCCCCGTCGACGTCCGCGGTGATCGGACGCAGATCGAACAGCCGGCCCTGGTCGTCTGCCACGTGCGGTTGCTCAGCCCCGACGGGGCCCAATCGCAGGAACCTCATCTCACTCCTTCGTCTCGGCGAGTGCTGCGGAGACGGCACCGGCGAGGCCGGGCGCGGCCGGCACCGCTCAGCAGCCCCACGACTTTCCACTGGAAAACGCGCCGAAGCAAGACCCGTCCAGGGGACGAAACCGGATCCGAGACGCTCTGAAGATTTTCACCCGTGGCCGTGTGAAGGCCACCGCTCAGCTGGATTTGCGCAGGTGGCGGGTGACTTCGCCGAGGCCGGCCGCGACGGCGCGCAGCTGGTCGCGGTCGAGCACGTCGATCAGGTTCGCGCGCACCACGTCGACGTGCCCGGGCGCCGCCGCGCGCAGCTTCTCCCGGCCGGCGTCGGTCAGCAGCGCGTTGACGCCGCGGTCGTCGGACTCGCAGGTGCGGCGCCGCACCAGACCGGCCTTCTCCAGCTGGGTGACCTGGTAGGTCAGGCCGCTCTTCGAGGTCACCACCAGCTGGGCGAGCTCGGTCATGCGCATCTCGCCGCCGGGCGCCGCGGACAGCCGGACCAGGATCTCGTACTGCGGGTGGGACAGCCCGACCTGCTCGCGCAGCTGCTGCTCGACCTTGCGGGCGACCAGGTTGCTCGCCTCCACGAAGGCGTTCCAGGTCGCCATCTCCTCGTCGTCCAGCCAGCGCGGTTCAGCCATGCCCCGAGCCTAGCTTGTTCAAATTTGAACGACCAGCTATGGTCGAGGTTGTTCAAATTCGAATGAGGAGGCGGCGATGACCCGGATGCCCACCCTGTACCTCAGCCACGGCGCCCCACCGCTGGCCGACGACCCGCTGTGGCCGGGCCAGCTCGCCGACTGGTCGGCCCGGCTGCCGAAGCCGAAGGCGATCCTGATGATCTCGGCGCACTGGGAGGAATCCCCGCTGGCCATCGGCGCCACCAGCACCGTTCCGCTGGTCTACGACTTCTGGGGTTTCCCCCAGCACTACTACGAGGTCCAGTACGCCGCTCCGGGCGCACCGGAGCTGGCCAGCCGCGTCCGCGCGCTGCTCCACGGCCCGGAGACCCCGGTGCAGGACTTCCCGGAGCGCGGCCTCGACCACGGCGCCTACGTGCCGCTGGTGGAGATGTACCCGGACGCCGACGTGCCCGTCCTGCAGATCTCGATGCCGACGCTGGAACCGGAACGGCTGATGCGCATGGGCCGGGCGCTGGCACCGCTGCGCGACGAGGGCGTGCTGATCGTGGGCAGCGGGTTCTTCACCCACAACCTCTCCGCGATGGGCCAACCGGGCACGCCGAGCTGGTCCTCGGAGTTCGACGACTGGGGACGGCAGGCGCTCGAGGCGAACGACGTCGACTCCCTGCTGGACTTCCGGCGCAAGGCCCCGGCCGGCCGGCTCGCGCACCCGCGCACGGAGCACTTCGCACCGCTGTTCGTGACCCTCGGCGCAGCGGACGACGACCTCACCGAGCAGCGGGTGGCCGTCGACGGCTTCTGGATGGGCCTGGCCAAGCGCTCCGTCCAGTTCGGCTGAGCGCTCGGATCAGCGGCGGAGCTGCTGCTCGACCGTCGCGACCACTTTGGACAGTGGAACTCGGGTGTCCTCGGTCCAGTTCGGTCCGCAGCGGGGCGTCGGCGCCGACACCGACAGCGCGGCGACCACCGCGCCGGAGTGGTCGTGCACCGGCATCGCCACGCAGCGGCAGCCGACGATGTACTCCTCGTCGTCCACCGCGTAGCCGCGGCTGCGGGCCTCCTGGACCTCGGCCAGCAACTCCGGCAGCTCGCGCACGGTGTTCTCGGTGAAGCGCTCCAGCTCCACGCCCTGGTAGCGGCGCACCAGCTCGTCCTGCGGCAGACCGGTCAGCAGCGCCTTGCCCATCCCGTCCGCGTGCGCGGGCAACCGCATGCCCACGGCGGACACGAGTTTCATCGGCTGGGGCGACTCGGCGATGGCGATGTAGACGTTCTCGATGCCGTCCAGCCGGGACAGCTGCACCGTCTCACCGGTCTCCTGCGCGAGCCGCTCCATCAGCGGCAGCGCCAGGCCCACGATGTCGCGGTGCCCGGTGTAGCCCTGGCCGACGGTCCACGCCTTCAGCCCGAGCCCGTAGGTGCGGGTGGTCTGGTCGAACTCGGCGAACCCGCGGTGCACCAAGGTGCCGAGCAACCCGTGCACGCTGGACAGCGGGAGCCGCAACGTCTCGGCGATGTCGCTGAGCCGGTGCCGCCCGCGGGCGAGCAGTTCCAGGATGACCAGCGCGCGGTCGGCGGACTTGACCACGTTGGGCCCGCTGCCCGCAGGCTCAGCCGTGACCGGTTCCGACTTCACCCGACTTTCCTCCTCCACCGCATCGACTCCTGCGGCCTACTGAACAGTACAGCGGGCGTGTTGCCGCTGCGCAGTTCCTCCAAGCGGCTCAACCGGGCGGTTTCGCGCTCGTGGTGTATGCGGGCCCGCGCGGTGTGAGCATGTGGGCATGGCGCAGCCCGGATCTCCGTTCCACCCGCTCGAGCCCGCGATCGACCTGCCCGCGATGGAGCGACAGCTCATCGAGTGGTGGCACGCGCACGAGGTGTTCGAACGCAGCCTGGCGCAGACCGCCGACGGCCCGCGCTGGGTGTTCTACGAAGGCCCGCCCACCGCCAACGGGGTGCCCGGCACGCACCACGTCGAAGCGCGGGTGTTCAAGGACGTCTTCCCGCGGTTCAAGACGATGAAGGGCTGCAACGTGCCGCGCCGCGGCGGGTGGGACTGCCACGGGCTGCCCGTGGAGCTCGCCGTCGAGAAGGAGCTCGGCATCAGCGGCAAGCCCGACATCGAGCGGATCGGCATCGCCGAGTTCAACGCGCGCTGCCGGGCCTCGGTGCAGCGCCACGTCGGCGAGTTCGAGACCGTCACGCGGCGGATGGGCTACTGGATCGACCTGTCCGCCGCCTACTGGACGATGTCGCCGGACTACGTCGACAGCGTGTGGTGGGCGCTGAAGCGGATCTTCGACGCGGGCCTGCTGGTCGAGGACTACCGGGTGGCCCCGTACTGCCCCCGCGACCAGACGACCCTGTCGGACCACGAGGTCGCGCAGGGCTACGAACCGGCGCACGACCCGTCGGTGTTCGTGCGGTTCCCCCTGGACGAGCCGCTCGCCGGGCACCACGACGTCGACCTGCTGATCTGGACGACCACCCCGTGGACGCTGGTGTCCAACACCGCCGTCGCGGTGCACCCGGCGGTGGACTACCAGGTGGTGCGCACCGTCGAGGGCACGTTCGTGGTGGCCGAACCGCTGGTCGAGTCGGTGCTCGGACCCGACGGCGAGGTGCTCGCGACCTTGCCGGGCACCGCGTTGGCGGGACTGCACTACCGGCGCCCGTTCGACCTCGTCGACATCCCGGACGCGCACCGCGTGGTGCTCGCCGAGTACGTCTCCACCGAGGACGGCACCGGACTGGTGCACCAAGCTCCCGCCTTCGGCGCCGACGACCTCGCGGTCTGCCGCGAGAACGGGCTGCCGGTGGTGAACCCGGTCGGCACCGACGGCCGGTTCGACGCCGAAGTCGGGCTGGTCGGCGGGATGTTCTTCAAGGACGCCGACGCGGTGCTGGTCGAAGACCTCCAGCACCGCGGCCTCCTGCTGCGCTACACCACTTTCGAGCACCAGTACCCGCACTGCTGGCGCTGCCACACGCCGCTGATGTACTACGCGCAGCTGTCCTGGTACATCCGGACCACCGCGATCCGCGAGGCGCTGCAGCGCGAGAACGAGCGCACCGACTGGTACCCCGAGCACGTCAAGCACGGTCGTTACGGCGACTGGCTGGACAACAACGTGGACTGGGCGCTGTCCCGGACGCGCTACTGGGGCACACCGCTGCCGCTGTGGCGGTGCCCGGACGGCCACGTCACGCCGATCGGTTCCCGCGCCGAGCTGGGCGAGCGGACCGGCCAGGACCTCACCGAGCTCGACCCGCACCGGCCGTACCTCGACGAGATCGAATTCCCGTGCCCCACCTGCGGGAAGTCCGCCGCGCGGGTGCCCGAGGTGGTCGACGCCTGGTTCGACTCCGGTTCGATGCCCTTCGCCCAGCTCGGCTACCCGCACCAGCCGGGCAGCGTCGCGGAACTCGCCCGCAGCTACCCGGCGCAGTACATCTGCGAGGCCATCGACCAGACCCGCGGCTGGTTCTACACGCTCATGGCGGTCGGCACGCTGCTGTTCGACCGCTCCGCCTACGAGACCGTGGTCTGCTTGGGGCACATCGTCGCCGAGGACGGCCGGAAGATGAGCAAGCACCTGGGCAACGTGCTGGAACCGCTGCCGCTGATGGAGGAGCACGGCGCGGACGCGCTGCGGTGGTTCATGCTGTGCTCGGGATCGCCCTGGTCAGCGCGTCGCGTCGGGCACGCACCGCTGCGCGAGATCGTCCGCAAGGTGCTGCTGACCTACTGGAACACCGCGTCGTTCTTCAGCCGCTACGCCGCGCTGGTGGACTGGATCCCGGCCGACGCCGCACCTCCCGAGAAGCGCCCGGTGCTGGACCGCTGGGTGCTGGCGCGGCTCCACCGGCTGGCCGCGGAGGTGGACGCGCGGCTGGAGGACTACGACACGGCCGGTGCCGGCCGGGCGCTGGCGGAGTTCGTCGACGACCTGTCGAACTGGTACGTCCGCCGCTCGCGGCAGCGCTTCTGGGACGGCGACCCGAACGCCCTGCGCACCCTCTACGACTGCTTGGACGTGCTGACCAGGCTGCTCGCGCCGTTCGTGCCGTTCATCGCCGAGCGGGTCTGGCAGGACGTCGTCCGCCCGGGAGCCCCGGATTCGCCGGAGTCGGTGCACCTGGCGACCTGGCCGCGGGCGGACCTCCGGCTGGTCGACGACCGACTCCTGTCCCTCGTGGACACCGAACGCCAGTTGGCGGAAGCGGGCCGGGCGGCGCGCAAGAGCAGCGGGATCAAGGTGCGGCAGCCGCTGGGCCGGGCGCTCGTCAGCGCAGCGCTGCCGCCCGAGCTGGTCGCCGATCTCGCCGACGAGCTCAACGTGCGCCGCATCGAACCGCTGGAGTCGGCGGGAGAAGTGCTGGACGTGTCGGTCAAACCGAACTTCCGGGCGCTGGGCGCCAGATTCGGCAACCGGACCCAGCTGGCGGCGGCCGCGGTCAACGCCGCGGACCCCGCCGAACTGGCCCGCACCTTGCGCACCGGTGCCGCGACGATCGAGGTGGACGGTCAGCTCGAACCGCTGACCGGCGAGGACGTGTTCATCAGCGAGGTGCCGCGAACCGGGTGGGTGGTCGAGTCCCAGCGCGACGTGACCATCGCCCTGGACACCACGATCACCCCGGAGCTGGAACGGGCCGGCCTGGCCCGCGAGGTGATCCGCTTCGTGCAGGACTGCCGCAAGCAGGACGGCCTCGACATCACCGACCGGATCACCCTGCACTGGCGCGCGACCGGCGAGCTCCGCGAGGCGCTGCGCCACCACGCCGAGGAGATCGCCACCGCGGTCCTGGCCACCGCCACCACCGAATCCGCCTCCCCCGCACCGGATTCCACCGAGCACACCGACCCGACCCTGGACCTGACGATCTGGCTCCACCGAACCTGACCGACCACCGCTCCGCCCAACACCCCGTCGAACCGCCGGCGTGTCGGGATCCGACATGCCGGCACCGGTGGACAAGTCCGCCCACCTGTGGAGAACAGGACGTTTCCGGCCGGGACTGGCTCGGCGTCGAGGGG
>NZ_JBEOVY010000243.1:0-11866 GCF_040295745.1 Saccharopolyspora sp. NPDC002686 | reverse complement strand
GTTCGGCGGCCAGCGGGGTGTCGTGGTAGCCGGCGACCGCCAGGTCTTCGCCCGCTCGGATGCCGTGGTCGCGCAGGGACCCGATCGCGCCGATCGCGGCGAAGTCGTTGACGGCGAAGATCGCGTCCGGCGCCGGGCCGCGGGCCAGCAGCTCGTCGGCGCCCCGGTGGCCCTCCGCGACGTCGAGACCTGCCCGGACGATCCGGTTCTCGGGCACCTCGATGCCCGCTTCCCGGTAGCGGTCGAGGAATCCGGCCGTGCGGTCGCGGGCCGTGCTCGCGAACTCCGGCCCGGCCAGCAACGCGGCGCGCTCGAAGCCGCGGTCCAGGAAGTGCTCCGCGACCAGCCGGCCGCCGAGGTAGTCGTCGCAGGTCGCGGCCGGGAAGCTGCCCGACCACCTGTTGACCAGCACGAACGGGACGCCCCGATCGGCGAACTCGGTGAGGAACTCGCTGTCGAGGTGGGCGTCGCCGAAGATCATCCCGTCGACGCGGCGGGCGAGCATCACGTCGGCCGCGGATCGCTGCCGCTGCGCGAGGTCGTCGGTGTTGGTCACGAACGTCGACAGGCCGGCATCCGCTGCTGCGGCGTGGACCCCCTCGTAGACCATGGCGAGCACGAGGTCCGACAGGCGCGGGACGAGCACGCCGATCAAGCCGCTCCGCCGGGTGCGCAAGCTGGCCGCGTGCGGATTGGGCCGGTAGTCGAGCTCTTCGGCGATCTGGCGGATCCGCTCGGCGAGTTCCGGTGAGGCTGCCGCGCGCCGCTCCTGCGCCGTTCCGTTGAGCACGCGGGAAACCGTCGAGGAGTGGCTTCCGACGGCCTCCGCGATGGCGCGCAACGTCGCGGGGCGGCGCGGCTTGAGCGGCGCTCCGCTAGGGGCGTCTTGCGTCGACATCGGAGGAACTCTACCCAGCCCCTTGACTCCTGGCGGACAAGACCAGCATAGTCACCCAAACGTTTGGGGCAAACGTTTGGGTGCGCTGAGGGTTTTCCATCCTCGTTTTGCGTGGCGGTGCGGGTGGCGGAACCTCAGCGCCCGCCTGGTCTGCGGGTGCCAACCCTTATGTATGCCAATACACGGCGGCTTGGCCGTCCTCGCCAGGCGAACGCTGAGAACCCGCGGCGGTGCCGGTTGCAAGGGTGGGTTATGCGCCTGCGGCGCATGCGACCCTCGCCGCGCGGTGCCGGTCGTGCTTCGCGGTCGCTGCCCGAGCAGGATGGAAAAGCCTCACTGGAGGTGATCGAGTGAACGTCGAACTGCTGGCGCCCGACCACGAACGGCTGTGGTCCGATCTGCACGATCTCGCGCGGCTGACCGAGCCGGATTCGGACGGCTGGACGCGCCGGGTCTTCAGCGAGCCGTACCGGGCGGCCCGGGACTGGGTGCGCGGCCGGATGCGCGACGCCGGGCTGGAGGTCACCGTCGATCCCGCGGGCAACATCGTCGGTCGGCTTCCAGGGCGGCACGGTGGCGCGCCGCTGGTCACCGGCTCGCACACGGACACCGTCCAGGGCGGCGGGCGGTTCGACGGGATCGTGGGGGTGCTCGGCGGCATCGAGGTCGCGCGGCGGCTGCGGGAAACGGGAACCCGGCTCGACCACGACCTCCTCGTCGTCGACTTCCTCGGCGAGGAGTCCAACCCCTACAGCGGCAGCTGCCTCGGCAGTCAGGCGGCCACCGGGGTGCTCACGACGGAGAACCTGGACCGGGTGGACGCGGGCGGCAACCGGCTCGGCGACGTGGCGACGTCCTTCGGGCTGGACCCCGGCGGGATGCTCACGCCGACCTGGGCGACGAAACCGCTGCACGGTTACCTCGAACTGCACATCGAGCAGGGGCCGACGCTGGAGCAGCGCGGTGTCGGCATCGGGATCGTCACCGCGATCGTCGGCATCGAGCGCTTCCTCGCCACGTTCACCGGCCGGTCCGACCACGCGGGGACCCGGCGGATGGACGATCGGCGGGACGCGTTGGTCGCAGCCGCCAGGACGGTGCTGACCGTCGAGCGCGAGGGGTGCGCGGGGCCCGGTGCTGCGGTCGCCACCTGCGGTGATCTGCTGGTCGAACCGGGTGCGGAGAACGTGGTGCCCGGCCGGACGCGCCTGGCGGCCGAGTTCCGCAGCGAGGACCAGGTCTGGCTGTCCGGTGTCCGTCGGCGGATCGTCGAGGAGATCGCCAGGGAGAGTGCCGAGAACGGTGTCGAAGTGCTGATCGACTGGACCGTGGACAACCCGGTCGTCCCGACGAATCCGTCCGTGCAGAACCTGACGTCGGCCGCCGCCGACGAACTCGGCCTCCCGTGGATGGCGATGCCGAGCGGCGCCGGCCACGACGCCGCGCACCTGGCGGCGCGCTGCCCGGCCGGGATGATCTTCGTGCCCTCCCGGGAAGGCCGCAGCCACTGCCCCGAGGAGTGGACCGACGCGGACCAGATCGCCACCGGCGTGCACCTCCTGGCGACCACCCTGGTCCGCATGGACCAAGAGACCACTGTGGACAACGACTTCGCGGCCAGCCGGTGAACGCCTCCCGTCCTCGCCCTCCGAAGAAAGGGTCCACAATGGAGAGATGTACCGGGATGCCGGTCGTCATCGCCGGCAGGGATCGCTAGTCTCCGGTGAATGGGATTGGTCGGCTCTTCGCGGACGCGCTTGGTGGTGATCCGGGGGAACTCGGGTAGCGGCAAGAGCTCCGTCGCGACGGCGGTGCGAGAGGCGCTGGGGCGAACGTGCGCGCTGGTCCCGCAAGACGTGATGCGGCGGACGGTGCTGAAAGAACGCGATGTGGCCAACGGTTTCAACATCGGTCTGATCAGCACCGTCGCGCGATACGCCCTCGACTGCGGGTACCACGTGATCGTCGAGGGGATCCTCACCGCCCAGCGCTACGCGACGATGCTGACCCAGCTCGCACGAGATCACCGCGGCACCACCGCGTTCTACTACCTCGACGTCTCGTTCGAGGAAACCCTCCGCCGCCACGAAACCCGACCGAAGGCCGCCGAGTTCGGTCCCGAAGAAATGCGAGCCTGGTACCGGGAGCACGACGTCCTCCGGTTGCCCTCGGAACAAGTCATCCCGGAGACCTCCAGCCTGGAGCAGACCACCCACCGAATCCTCGCCGAAGCCTTCGGCGAGCAACCCCGCAACGCGACCAAGTCGTGAATGTTATTCACGTGCACCTGCGCGGGTTCGAGGGCTGGTGCTCGTGATGAGTCGTGATCGACCTGGTTGAACTTGGTGCGATCGGGGGTGTTCCTCTGGGAAGATCTCCGGCTATGAGCCCGGTTCTGGAGTTCGAGGTGAGGTTGCAGGCGGCCGAGCGCCGGAAGGACGCGCTGCGGCTCCGCGGTGACCTGCGGGATGCGTTGCTGGACGCCGGAGCCGTTCGGGCCGACGAGGTGGACGTCGACCAGCCCGAGCCCGGGCGCCGGTCGGCGGCCGTCGACATCATCGGGCTGGTCGTGCAGTTCGCCGGAACCTTCGCCGCGGCGATCCAGGTCATGCAGGGCTGGCAGCGGAAGAAGAAGCGGGACGAAACCGATAAAACGCTCACCGTGACGGTCGACGGCGTCACCGTGACGCTCAGCGAGGTGCCGACCCCGGCGGAGCTCGAAGCGCTGCAGAAGCTCATCGACGGGCGCGAAGGCCGGGCCGACCATGAGCGATGACCCGCTCGCGGTCCTGAGCGTCACGGTCAGCGAGGAGGACGGCGGCACTCGCTACCGCTACGAGCTGCGCACTTCCGGCGGGACCGAATTCGGTGCGCTGGAACAGGAGTACTCGCTGGTCGTCAGCCAGAGCCTGGTGCGCGATCTGTGCGAGGAGATCGACGGGATCCTCAAATCGGCGCTCGACGCATCCCTCGGCGGGACGCCGTCCAGCGGGTCGGACCTCCGCGACGAGCTGGTCAGGACCGGCCAGACGCTGTACAGCCAGCTCTTCCGCCCGGTGAAGGGCACCGACGAGCCCGCGCTCATCACGAAGGTCCGCGAGTCGCAAGGCCCGTTGATGGTCCGGAGCAACGAGACCCTCGTGCCGTGGGAGCTGCTCCACGACGGGACCGACTTCCTCGGGCTCACCCACGACCTCGGCCAGGGCTCGGTGGTGCGGACCTCGCCCCACCCCGGCCGCGAGATCGGCCCGGTCGAGAAGGCGCTGATCATCGGTGACCCGCTCGAGGACCTGCCCGCGGCCAGCCACGAAGCCGCGCGCGTCGCCGAGTGGTTCACCGCGCGCGGCGCCGAGTGCACGGTGCTGCGGGGGTCCAAGGCGACGCTGGCGAACGTGGTCCGCGAGCTCACGTCGACCCAGTACGACCTCCTGCACTACTGCGGCCACGTCACCGTCCGCTCGGACCCCGCGAAGAGCGGTCTGCTGCTCCACCAGCGGCGTTTGCTCGACGAGCACGCGTTGGAGACGGCGGCGGTGGTGGGCGCGCCCCCGGTCGTCTTCGTCAACGGCTGCAAGGCCGTCGGGCCGGTCGCGAACCTGTGCCTGTCCTTCATGACCCTGGGCTCGAAGGTCGTGATCGGCACCCGTGCCGAAGTGGGCGAGGAGAGCGCGAAGCGGTTCGCCGAGACCTTCTACCGGGAGCTGCTGGACGACAAGACGGCCGGTTCGGCGATGCGGGAAGCCCGGCGCGCCGTGCTCAGCGAGCCGGACTGCGCGTGGGCGTCCTTCCTGCTCTACGGCAATCCGAGCGTGCACATCACCGGCCGGAACCCGGCGCCGACCCGTCCGCGGGTGCAGGAGCGGGGGGAGTACTCGCCCGAGGCGGTCGAGCTGCTGGACCGCGTCAACGCCGCGGCCAAGGGCATCGTCACCTCGACGGACCTCCTCTTCGGGCTGGTCACCTGCCCGGAACTGCAGCCGTCCATGCGGCGCACCATCGGATCGACCAACCTGGCGGTCCTGACCGCGACGCTCTACGGCGTGATCGGGGCGGACGTGGGGGTGGACGCGCGCCCGGGCAGCACCAACGGCCGAGCGCCCGACGTGCAGCGCTCCGACAGCGTGGAGGCGGCGCTGGTCAAGGCCAAGGAGATCGCCTCGGCCGACGGCCGTTCCATGGTGACCCCGCAGGACATCGCCACCGCGTACGTCGAGACCGGCGGCGGCAGTTCGGCCCGGCTGCTGGAGATCATCAACGTGTCGTTGCAGCAGCTGCTCCCGCCGGACAGCGCGCGCGCCGAATCGCAGCAGGCGCCGACGCGAACCTCGTCGGGCCTGGCCGCGCAGTGCTTCGACGACGACGGGCGGTTGCGCACCGACGCCTTCGACGATTCCGCTGTCCGGGCCCTCCGCGCGGCACTCCTGCTCGCTGCCGGGAGGCGCACTGCCATCGGTTCGGACACCTTCCTGCAGGGGTTCGGAATCGCAGGCAGCGCCGTGCTGCGCGCCGCGCTGGAGAAGCAGGGGGACGTCGGAAAGCGGGCTGTCCGCGCGCTTTCGTCCCCGACGCCGCGCCGCAAGCACTTCTCCGAGCGCTCGCTCACGGCGTTGGGCGCGGCCAAGCCCGCCGCGACCGGAGCACCCGCCGATGAGGTCTCGCTGCTGCTCGCGCTGCTGGCCGATGAGGCGTCCGGAGCCCGAAAAGTGCTGGAAGGACTCGGTGTCGACGGCGTGCGGCTGATCGAGGACCTCCGCCGGCCGGACCGGGAATGAGGATCATCGGCGAAGTCGTCGTCCCGGACAAGTAGAGTTCGCGCGGAGGGTGGTTGTGACGTGGAACACGAGCGGTGAGGCTTCGTCATGGCATCAGCGACGGAACGCGGGCAGTGGCGACTCGTGCGGCAGCGCCGAGCTCGCCGGGCGTTGGCCGCCCTCCAGGACGGACGTGCGAACGACGCGCTGCAGGAGCTGAACCATCCCGGTGCCGTCGGCGATGAAACCGCCGAAACCCTCGCGGCGGTGGCTGCCGTCATGGCCACGCAGACGTTGTCCGACGCCAGCCGGTGCGTTGCCCTGCTCGAGCGGTACCGGGACGGTCGGTACGCCGCGGAGGCGTTCGAGGTGGCCACCCGCGCGTTGGAGCCGGTGCTCCGGATCGTGCCGGGAGCCTCGTGGGAGCTGATCGCCCACGTCGCGCAGCTGACCGGTCGGCTGATGCAGGTCGCGGGCGCACTGCCCTGGGGTTTCTACAACCTCGCGGTGTACGCCATGCAGACCGGGCAGTTCGGGCTGGCCTCCAGGTATCTCGCGGCTGGTGCGACCGCGCCCGCCGGAAGCTGGCCGCCCGTGCTGCTCGGCGCGGCCTGCGCTGCTGCTTTCGGCGACCCGGCTTCGCTCGCCCGGTGCCTGTCCAGCGCGGCCGTCGATGCGCACTTCGCCCAGGACTTCCGGTTCTTCCGCTTCGTGGCAGGGGTGTTCGAGTGCTTGCGGGATGATCGTCCCGTCCAGGACGTCGAGTTCGGTGCGGTGCTCGGGGAGGCGAGCGGGTCCCTGGTCCGCACGATCCCGCAGTTGTCCGCGCTGAAATCCGTGCTGGCAGCCGCGATCCACGGGGGACCGCCTCGCGTCCCTCAGACCGCGCTCGAGGGTTGTGCCTGGGGGCAGTGGTTGTGCGGCCGCCTGCGGTACGCCGAGGACGAGGCCACCGCCGTCCTGTCCGATCACGCGCCCGAGCGGGGGCAGCCGGCCTTGATCTGGCAGCGCCTGGGGAACGTGCAGGACTTACGGCCCCTGTTATCCGCCGAGGCCGCACAGGCGTTACCAGCACAACTGGCCGACTTCGGCGCTCGCTTCACCGACGGAACCGCCTGGGGACGGCTCGTCGAACTGCGGATCGCCTTGAGCGAGGACTCGTCGACGGCAGCGGCGGCATCCCGCTCGGAACCCAGTCCTTGCCCGTGGTGGCCGGTCGACGGCTGCCTCCAGCGGGTGGCCGCCCAGGAGCAGGCGGTCGAACGCGGCTACTTGGAAGCCCGGCTGGCGCTGCGAGCAGGCCAGACCGATGCAGCGCTCGAATGGTTCGCACGTGCGAGACCTGGGCTCACCGGCCGAGGTTTGGTGGCACGTCTCGTACGACTGCGCTACGAGCCCCTCCTGGACTACTGGGAAGGCGTGACCTTCGCGCACGCCGGTCAGACGCGGCAAGCTGCGGAGTTCCTCCAGCGCTGCGAGCACGGGGTCAAAGCACGCGAAGCAAGAGCGCAGCTCGGTCTGCTCGCCGTCGCAGCAGGGGAAAACACCGAGGCAGCGCAGCTGCTGGAGACGATCTCAGCGCCACGTCCGGCTTCGGCGGACTACCTCGCCGCCCTCCTCGCCGGACGCAGCGGCGAGGTGCAGGAAGCGGAGCGCCTGGTGGACGGCTTCGCGGGCAGGGAAGCCGCCGCCGGGGCTTATGTCGCGGCAGGGCACCGGATGCTGGGGCGGCTGCACGAGGTGAACGGTGAGGTCACCGAGGCGACCCGGCGGTACCGCCAGGCGCTGACGAACCGGCCGGCGGACCCGGTCGCGGCTGCCCGGTTGGCGAGGGTGTGGCTGCGCCAGCGCTACGACGGGGCGGAGATTCCGCCAGAACCGTTGCTGGACAGCAGTTCTCTCGAACGGACCTGGGCGGCTCCGCTGCTGGTGGTCCGGGATTGCCTCGACGGCGTGACAGGTGAGCCGCTGCGGGCGTTGCTCGACCCGGGACCGGCCGATCCCGTGCTGAGACTGCTCGTCGCGCGGCGTGCCGTCGAAGCGGGCGAAGACGCTGTGGGTGAAGCCCTGCAGACGTGGGCCGCCGACGGGGATCCGGATCTGGTCCGGGCGGCGCTGTCCGTGCGCGCTTCCCGCCTGATCAGGGAGTTCTGCCTCGCCGAACCAGGCGGCTCGGCCAGAGCGGAACTGGTTGCGCTGGAAGAAGAACTGCGCTCCGAGGCCGACGACCCGGTGCTCGCGTTCTGGGCTGGGACGGCGAAACTGCTGCTCCACCCCGAATCGGCCGCGGAAGCGCCCCCGCTGCCGACGATGGAGGACGACTCCCGATCCGGCGCGGTGAGGCTCTTATCGGGTCTCCTCTCGGTTTTCGCCGCGGACCCGCAGCAGCGCGAACTCGGTGCCCGACATGCCCGACGAGCGCTCGAAACCCAGCCCGTCGCGCACGCGGCGATCCGGTGTCTGATCGCCGATGCCCTCGGGGAGGACGGGGAATTCCTGGCCGCCTACGGCGAAATCGAGGAAGACCTCCTAACGCTGCCCTGCGCGCCCGTGGCGGGCTACCTGGCGGCGACGGAGGCCAGGCTGCGCACCGGGAACCTCGACGCGGTCATCGACGGCCACCTGCCGGACGAACTCGCTGATCTCGCCAACCCGGAGGTGCGCCGCGCGATGGGCATCGCCTACGCCAGACGGGCGGTCCGAAGCTCGGAACGGGACATCCGCCGGGCGCTGCGCGACATCGACCAGGCCCGCACCCTCCTCCAGGAGCAGGCATGATCACCGACGCGTGGGGCGTGGACGTCGAACCCGAGCTCGCCGAGGTGCTCGGCGACGGCTCGGAGCTGGCCGCCGAGGCAGCCGAGACCGGGTGCCGGTTCGTCGAACCGGCGCACTTCCTGGCCCTCCTCGCCCGATGCGGCGGGACGATCCTGCACACGACGTTCTTCCGGCCGCGCGGGGTCGACCCCACCCGGTTCTGCGAGCTCCTCTACGGTCGAGCGCTCGACGAGGACCGGGAACCCGGGATGCCGACCGGAACCGGCGCGGAAGCGATGTCCGAGGCGTCGCGCCATCTGCTCGACCTCTTCGCGCAGCGAGCCAACGCATCGGGGACCGGCCGGGCGGGGGAGGGCTTGTTCGTCCTGACCCTGCTCGACCTCGTGCCGCAAGCCCGTCCGCTGCTGGTGGCCATCGCTGGCTCGGACGAGGCCTTCGAGCAATTCCTGGGACGGCTGGAGGACTTGGGGCGTTCGTCCCCACCTGCCGAGCTTTTCGACCCGACCACCGGCGTGCTGCAGAGCGAGGCCTTCGACGGCTCGGGCAAGCGGGTGCTGACCCTGCTGCGCGAGGAGATGGCGGCACTGGGCTGCCGGCGGGCCACCGTGCTGCACCTGCTCTACGCGCTGGTCGGGATCGACAGCGGGATGCTGCAGAACGCCCTGCAGTTCCAGGGAATCGACCCGCTGCGCGAGGTCCACAGCGCCTTGGCGCTGCAGCTCCGCCGCCCGGCGTCCAAGCGGGTCGACCGTCCGGAGCTGAGCGGGGAGACCCTGTACCCGGCTGTGGTCGAAGTGCTCAAGCAGGCGGTCGCCGGCGCGGCCCGCTTCGGCGCCAAGCCCGGGGAGGTCGACATCGCCCGCGCAGCCGTGGCCCAGGAGCGCGGTGTGATCGCCGACTGGCTCGCGGGCCGCGGGCTCGACCCGGCCAAGCTGCGGGACTACCTCGAACACGCCGAGCCCGCCGACGACGAGGACGTCGACGAGCAGCTCACCCCGGTGGCGGAGATCGGTGACCGGCTGCGGGAGCGGATCCTCGGGCAGGACCACGCCGTCGCCCGGATCCTCCCGTGGATCAAGCGCCTCCGGTTCGGGTTCCCGCGGGATCGCGGCCCGGCCGCGGTGCTGCTGTTCCTCGGGCCGAGCGGCAGCGGCAAGACCGAGCTGGCCAAGGAACTCGCCCGCGTCGTCTACGGATCCGACGAGCACCTGCTGATGCTGGAGATGGGGCAGTTCGCCACCAAGGAGAGCCTCAACGTGTTCATCGGCGCGCCACCCGGTTACGTCGGCTACGGGGAGGGGAAGCTGACCAACGGGCTGCGGGACAAGCCGCTGAGCGTGGTGCTGTTGGACGAGATCGAGAAGGCGCACGAGGACGTCTGGCCCGCGCTGCTGCGCTTCCTCGACGAGGGGCTGATCGACGACCCGGCCGGCCCGACCCGCGACGGGCGGGGCTGCGTCGTCGTCCTCACCTCCAACCTGGGGTCCGAAGTCGCACCACCGGCCGCGTCGGTCGAGGACGGCCGGCTGGACGACGCGGCGGAGACCGAGATCCGCGAGGTGGTCCTGAAGTACTTGAAGCGACCGGAGATCTACAACCGGGTGGACGACAAGATCGTGTTCCGGGCGTTCGACGAGCACACCTACCGCGAACTGGTCGGTCGCCAGGTCGCCCTGGAGACCGCGAGGTTCGCGGACCGCGGCGTCGACGTCCAGGTCCTGCCGGAGGTGTCCGACTGGCTCACGCGCCGGGCGACGGCGGGGCACCGGGAAGGTGCGCGCATCGTGCCGCGGCTGACCAGCCACTACCTGGTGTCCCCGGTCATCGACGTGCTCACGCTCGGCGATGGCGGGGCCCCGGAACGGGTCGTCGTCGGGTTGCGCGGGGACCGCACCTTCGCGGAGGGGGCCTAGCGGATGGCGGATCTGGCTGCGGGGACCGTCCTGGACGACCGGTTCGTCATCCGGCGGTTGCTCGGCTCGGGCGGCTTCGGCACCGTGTACCTGGCCGATCAGAAGGTCTTCGACCTGACGCTGCGGCAGGTGGCGCTGAAGCTGTTCCACCGCGACCTGGTCACCGGGGACAACGCGAGCGACCAGCTCAACGACGCGGCCGTCGTCATGCGGCTGCAGGAGGAGCAGAGCTACCCGGAGGCGACCAGGCACCTGATCACGGTGCTGGACGCCGGGATCCTGCAGGGCGAGGGGGCGCGCGCCTACATCGCGATGGAGTACGTGACCGGGCACCGGATGCCCGGCGGCGCCACGGCGCGGACGCTCGCCGACTTGAGCCAGGCGTACCGGCCGGTTCCGGTGGCGCTGGCGTTGCGCTGGATCACGCAGGTCCTGCGCGCCGTGGCGTGGATGCACACCCTCGACCCACCGGTGCTGCACTGCGACCTCAAGGCGGACAACGTCCTCGCCGACGGGCCGGACAGGTTGAAGGTGGCCGACTTCGGGCTGGCGCAGGTCGCGTTCGGCTCGATCGGGTTGTGGGGCGGCGTCGGTGCGATCACCTGCCAGGCGCCCGAGGTGCTTGCGGGCGTCGAGCCGACGCCCGCGTCCGACGTCTACTCGCTGGGCCTGATGCTGCACGAGATCCTCGCCGGCCGGCATCCGCTGACCGACGTCGGCATGGCCGAGCTCGCCGCCGACGACTCCGACGGGCACCGGCGGCGGCAGCTCGAGGCCAGGCACGCCGGGATTCCCCGGCTCACCCCGGACGACAACCCGGACCTCGTCGATCATCCGCTGGTCGGCGAGCTGGTCGGCCGGTGCCTGCGGTTCCGGGCGACGGACCGCTATCCGAACGCGGAGGTGCTGCTGCGCGAGATCGAGGCCTACACCTCCGGTGGCGCGCTGGTGCCCGCCGCGGTCGAGGCGCCGGACGGGTCCGAAGACCTCGAACGGCTTCTCGCCGAAGTCGAATCCTTCGACGGCCAGCACAACCCGGAGAAAGCCTTTGAACGGGCCGAAACCGCGCTCGCCCGGTTCCCCGAGGCCGTCGCCGCGCACCTCTGCATCGCGAAGCTCCGCCTCAAATCGGGTGTGTGGGCGGAAGCGCTCAAGCACTGCGCCACCGGACTCAGGCTCCCGGCGCTCACCCCGGCGGAATCCGCTGCGCTGCTCGAAGTGAGCGCTGAAGCCTACGACGCTGGCGGGAATCCGTCGCTGGCCGGCAAGATGCGCGAGCGCGCGAGGGCCGCACGACGCGGAGGCCGCCGATGAGCGAGGACGAACTGCTGCGGCGGCTGGACGAACTGGGCGCCGAGCTCAAGGTGCGCGACCGCCCGGAACGGCGGGCGTGGAGCGCGCTCGAGCCGAACGGCAACGGCTGGCCGAGCCGGATCCACGACGACCAGGCGCTCGAGCTGTGGCACGACGTCTCCGCCACAGCTCCGCGCTGACAGCGCTCCGTTCCGGCAGCTCAGGACCCGTGA
>NZ_JBEOVY010000242.1:0-11922 GCF_040295745.1 Saccharopolyspora sp. NPDC002686 | reverse complement strand
TATTGGGAGTTATCCAGTCCTGGGCCCGTGTGGGTGGGGGCGCTTTTTAAATTGAAACTGCGCCCCCTCGGCGTGTCCGGCGCCCGACACGCCGACCTCGCCCCACCACCGCAGATCCGGCGGCGAGCCGCGTATCGCCACCACACGAGCGGCGGTGAACCTCCGCAATTTCGATTGAAATTGTCAAACCTCGCCACGGAACCTTCCGTCGAGAACGACGACAATTTCGATTGAAATTGCTACACGCTCAAAGCGGCCACCTGCCGCTCTGAACCCGACGCGACCCGCCCCCGACGGCACCTCTCCTCGGTTGGCGCGCTGTGTACCACTACCGATCGCCCCGGTGGTGATATCCGGCGGACCTGGCAGGGGTGTGGTGCCGTGGCGTCCGGGGTTGCGTCGGGTTCAAAGCGGTAGGTGGTCGCCCCGCGTGGTGCAATTTCAATCGAAATTGTCATCTTTTCGACGCCCCTTCGGCCGTGCACGCAGACAATTTCAATCGAAATTGCAGTCGTCACCATAGGGTGCGCGGTGATGGATTCAGTGGAGAACCGACGTCTGGGTCAGGTGAGGGTGGCGCCGATGAGGACGATCGTGGTGGCCAGTTCGGAGGACGCGCCGAGGACGTCTCCGGTGATCCCGCCGAAGCGGCGTTGGGCGTGGTGGGTGAAGGCGACGAGCAGGGCAGCCGCCGCCACGACCGCGATCGCCGCGCGCCAGTCGAAGGCGACAGCGGCGACGGCGACGAGGAGCAGCCACCAGGTGGCGACGAGCCAGGTCGGTTGGCTGCCCGCGACCAGGGCGCCCATGCCCTCCGGGCGGGCCGAGGGGACGCCGCGGCGGCAGCACAGGACGAAGCCGGCTCGGCCGACGGCGCAGGCCAGGACGAGCACCAGCGGGTTGGACGTCAGCTCGGCCAGGCTGGTCGCCTGGATGCCCAGGACCAGGATCAGCGCCACCACCGCGAACGGTCCGGCGCCGCCGTCGCGCATCACGGTCAACGCGCGCTCCGGCGGTCCGTAGCAGCCGAGACCGTCCACCGTGTCGGCCAGACCGTCCACGTGCATGCCCCTGGTGACCAGCACCAACACCGCCACGGCCAGCAGCCCGGACAGCAGCGGGGGAGCGCCGAGCTCGGTCAGCCCCCAGAGCACGAGGGCGCCGAAACCTCCCACCAGCGCGCCGACCAGCGGTGCGAACGCGATCGCCTGGCGGCACGTGGCGTCGTCGACGCGGCGCGCCGGGAGCGGCAGCACGCTCAGCCACGAGACCGCCAGGCGGAGACCGTCCAGGGTCACGACTTCGGGCCGGTGGCCTCGGCTTCTGTCGGGCCGCCGACACCGGCTTCGGCGAAGGTCGCCATCTCGCCGAGCACCCGCGTCGCGGCGATCAGGATCGGCAGCGCGGTCAGCGCCCCGGAGCCCTCGCCGAGCCGCATCTGCATGTCGATCACCGGGGTCAGGTCGAGGTGGTCGAGCACCAGCGGCCCGCCCGGTTCGGCGGAGCGGTGCCCGGCCAGCCACCACTGCCGCGCGCCCGGCGCGAGTTCCTCGGCGACCAGCGCCGCCGCCCCGACCACGACCCCGTCCAGCAGCACGGGAGTGCGGCGGACCGCGGCCTGGGCGAGGAATCCGGTCAGCGCGGCGATGTCGGCGCCAGCCGAGGTGCGCAGCAGCGCGACCGGGTCGTTGAGCACCTTGCGGGCCCGGCGCAGCGCGTCGCGGATCGCCGCGGTCTTGCGCATCCAGGCGTTGTCGTCGATGCCGGTGCCGCGGCCGACGACCGCCACCGGCTCGGTCCCGGTGAGCACCGAGATCAGCACTGCGGCCGGCGTGGTGTTGCCGATCCCCATGTCCCCGGCGATGAGCAGGTCGGCCCCGGAGTCGATCTCCTCGTCGGCGATGGCGCGTCCGGCCTCGAGCGCGGAGCGCACCTCGGCGTCGGTCAGGGCGTCCTCGCGGTCGATCGCCCCGGATCCGCGGCGCACCTTGCGCGCGCTGACCACCGGCGGGGTGTCGGTGTTGACGGCCATGTCCACGACCCGCACGGTCGCCCCGGCGCTGTTGGCGAGCACGTTCACCGCGGCACCGCCGGCCAGGAAGTTCGCGACCATCTGGCCGGTCACCTCGGCGGGGTAGGCGGACACGCCGTGGGAGGCGATGCCGTGGTCACCGGCGAAGACCACCACTCGCGGCCGGGTGAACGGCCGCGGCGGGCAGAGCCCCTGCCGAGCGGCGACCCAGACCCCGAGCTCCTCCAGCCGACCCAGCGAGCCGACGGGCTTGGTCAGCTGCTCGTGCCGGGCGACGGCCTGCCGCTGGGCCTGCTCGTCGGGGGCCGGCACCGTCGGGAAGCTGATCTCGTTCTGGTCGGTGGACAAGCGAACCTCCGTGTCGATTTCAGCGCAGCCGGAGCGGAAGACCGGCGACGAGCAGGACGACCTCGTCGCACACCTCGGCCAGCCGGGCATTGAGCGCACCGAGCTCGTCGCGGAACAGCCTCCCAGACCGGGTGGCCGGAACGATGCCCAGCCCGACCTCGGCGGAGACGAGCACCAACCGCCCGGCACAACCGGTGACGGCCTCGACGAGCTCATCGCACTTCGCGGCCACGACCTCCAGCGCAGCGGGATCCCGCTCCCAAGCCCCGGCGTCGTCGAGCACACCGGTCAACCAGGTGGCGATGTCGTCGACGAGCACGGACGCACCAGCGGGAGCACCGGTCAGAACCGCGCACAGCGAGCCGGTGTCCGGAGCTTCGACGGTCCGCCAACTCGCGGGCCGCCGAGCGACGTGCGCGGCGATCCGCTCGTCCCACTCGCGATCACCGGCAATCCGCCGAGCGGTGGCCACGTAGGTGACCACCTCGTCGGCGCGGACCAAACCCTCGGCATGAGCGGACTTCCCGGAACGAGCCCCACCGAGCACCAACGCGCGCATCGGTCAGCTGACCTTGGCGATGTCCTTGGGGGTGTAGCGGGGGCGCGGGACGCGGAGCTTGCGGATCTGCATCGCGCGGGTGAAGGCGTACCAACCCAGGGAGAAGGCCTTGTCCTGGGAGTCCGGGAACTTCGCGCGGACCCGCTTGTTGATGTAGCGGCCCAGCAGGGTGCCCTCGATGACCATCATCACCAGCAGGGCCATGCAGAACAGGGTCGCGTACTGCTGGATCACCAGGTTCTGCGACAGGGTGCTGGCGAACACGATCAGCACCAGCGGCATGAACATGCCCATCAGGTGGCGGCGGGTGTCCACCAGGTCGCGGACGTAGGCGCGCACCGGGCCCTTGTCGCGGGGCATCAGGTAGCGGTCGTCGCCCTGCATCATCCGCTCGCGGCGCTCGCGGGCCGCGTTGCGGCGCTCTTCCTTGTTGCCGCGGGCGCGCTTGACCGCCTCGCGCTGCGTCTTCGGCGGCGGCGGGACCGGGCCGCGCCGCTTGCCCTCGGCCTCCCGGCGCTTCGGCGTGGGACGGCCCTTCTTGGGCGTGTGGTTGGGGGCATGCTCCGCCGCGGACTGGGCAGTCTCGTTCTCGGACTCCGGGTTGGCGGCCTGCTCAGCGTTGTTGCGACGAAGGAACCTCACTCCAACAGGGTAAGGTACGCGCCTTTTCCTGCGGTTTCCTGGATCGGGACTTGGTGGGACCGGATGTGACATGGATGACTGTTAGTGCTGGTCAACCCCCCTTCACTTCGATACCGGAACGGTCATGATCGGAACCGGTGGGACGCGGGTCCATCCCACGCTCCATCCCACGCGCTTGATCATCTCCCACGAGGCGAAGACGTTTCGTGCTCTCGTCGCCGAGCGCGGCCAGAATGCGCTGACGTGCGGCGTCGCTGCGGTGCACGTAGTCCATGCTCTGTTCGAGCGTGGAGTGCCCCATCAGCCGCGCGATTTCGAATGGGTCCACCCCGTTGTCAGTCAAGCGCGTGCCGTAGCTGTGCCGCAGCACGTACGGCGTCACACCGGGCGGCAGCTTGGCCTTCGTCGCCGCACGAACGACGATCGCGTGGAAGTTCTGCGGCTCCATGACCTTGCCCCCGGGGCGGGCACCTTCTTCACAACTAAAAGCTAGGGACACGAATTGGAAGGGACGAATTCTTTCTGCGCTCGGTGCCGTCGAGTTCGCTGAAGCGTCGAAAGGCACGTGATCCGGTAGGCTCGCAGCCCCGTTCACAAGCTTGCAGGAATGGCTGGTGGCCGCGGTCTCTGGGAGTTGTCGCCGAACTCGCCATACCGCCGATTAAGGCCGTCCATGCGGCCACCAGCGATTCAGCCTTTGTTCGTGAATTGGCGCAGCTTGAGCATGTTGCCGGCCATCGCGTTGAAGGTAGCGCCTGTACGAACCGAATGCGCCAGTCCGTTGTAGACCAGCGCCCACAACTCGCGATTCGCTTCGAGGCTCCCAAGGTAGGTCCGGACCTTCCGGCCGTTCTCGTCCTGCAGGACGAGGGTCCATCCAACGATGACGCCGTACAGATGGATGTTGGTGATCTTGTAGGTGTCGATCCACTTGCGGTTGACCCGCAGCCAGTCGGACCCGGCGGTAAGCCGGGTGCTCCACCCCCGCAGCACCATGATCAGTCCGGCGACGCCGACGATGCCCAGCATCACCGGGTCTGACATCCACTCGAAGCTGCCCCGCTGGAGGCTTGCCCCGATCACGATGACGCCCATCACGATCAATGAGCCAAGCAGGACGGTCCGTCGGTCCTGAATGAAAACGTCGAGGGCTGGCCCCCGGCCGTCCGGCACGGGACCCGCTTGATCAAGATCTGTGGTGGCGGGCCCCATCTTGCCTAGGACCAGCGGTGCCTCCGGCGGCCGGGGTTCACCGGTCTGCACGTCGGGCTTCGCCGGGAGGTCAGCAAACATGTGTTGTGTCACCGCGTCATCTTCGGGTTGATCTCTTCGAGCCGTTTACCTGCGTCGTGGACCCCATCCTTGATGTCGTCGTAGTGATGGTCAACAACGTAACCGACCCCAGCGGTGACGACGGTGCCCGCAACCAGGACACCTCCCGTGGCCACAGCGCCGCTGACGTAACCGCCTGCAGCAAGAGCACTGCCGAGAGCGCCGATGGCCGTACCCGTCGCAATCTGCGCACCGGTGGTGGTGACGACCCGCCCCGGGTCCTTTCCCGCCTTGATTGCTTCGTAGGCGCTCAACGCGGACATCGCGGCACCAGTGATGCCCACGCCCTTGAACGAGTACCCAACGGCGCTCTTCGCCCACCCCGGCCCGGGGATCACCTTGTCAATCCGCGCATTGCTCCCCGCAGCCCTGGTGGCAGCACTCTCGTTGGCCGACGACTGCAAGAAGGAGGCGAGAGCCTTGGTGCGCTCCGCCTGCGGCAGGTTGGGGTCTTTGAGCAGTTGGCGCGAAGCTTCGGCGAGCGCCTTCTCCTCACGCGCACGCGCGGCCAATGCGTTGGCCGCCGTGTGAGATGCCGAGTATGTCGAGGCAGCAAGGCTGACCTGCGACGTCCAGCTGCTCGGCGACAGGGTCTCGAGGAACGTCTTGTGGATTTTCATCGACGAGGCCAGCGTCGCGTGGGCCGCCTTCTCGTCCCGCCGAGCCGCGTCAACGGCCATCTGGGCGTCCTGGAACGCCCGCACCTTGGCCTCGTGCTCGGCAAGGTGCGCAGCATCCACACCCTCGATCTCCGCCCGCTTCTCGGCAGGCATCGACCGATAGCCGGGGCCGTTTCGAGCAGGGTTCCGTGGGGCTGGGCCAGGCCCCTCGATGGTCGTGGGCGTGACCGTCAACCCCTTCGACGCCGCGACCTCACGGGCCTGGTCGATCCGGCGCTTCACGGTGTCAAGCTCGTCGGCGAATTTCTCGAGCGCCTTCTTCACTACAGTGACCTGTTCGGCGAGCTCGTCCGCGTCGGTGCCGTTGACCTTCATAACGTTGCGGAAGGCATCGCCGGCCTGGCCGGACCAGCACGACTCCGAGTCAGCCCGGGCTCGGTGCAGGCTTGTTCCGATCTCGTGGACCCCGCCGCTCACGCTGTTCAGCCATGCGGCGGTGCTCCGGCATGAGCCGATGTCGCCGGCAACGAACGTATCTATCGACTGCGCCATTAGTTCCCCCAAGGCATTGGCGTCGTCGTGTTGTTAGACGGGAGTGGCAGCGGCGGAAGGTTCTCGGCGGCCGCCGAGTCAGTCTCGTCGTAACTCGCGTGGCTCGCTGCCACGTCATCCCCGGACTGCTCTGCCCCAGCCGCCATGGCCGCAGCAGCGCCGAGGAGAGCAGAGACCGCCTCGGACACATCCGGTGTCGACTCGCCTGCATCTGTGCTGCTCGCGGCGTTGCTGGCGGCCGTACCCAGCTCTGCCGTGGACGTTCGCAGTGAGCTGGCGATCGCTTGCAGCGCTGGCTTGTCGACGCTGAATTCGTCTGGCATTACGACTCGTTCCCCTCCGCACTCGCCGTCTGACGTGAGCCCGAGGGCAGCGGAACGTCCCACAGCACCGTTTCAGCGCCGCACTCGTTCTGGACCCGACTGACATCGGGCAGCCCCACGCCGATCCACGGCTGCGTCTCGCCGCAGCATTCCACCAGGAGCTCAAGCGACGTGTAGGCCAAGATCACAAGACGTTCGGCCTCGTCTTTACGCAGCTCGACGCGGGCCTCACGGTCCTGCGGTCCAAGGCGTTCGGACAGAACAAAGACCGTCTCCGCTGCTTCTTCCGACTCATAGCCCGAATACTCGGATCCGAAAACGGCCGGTGCGACCAACTCGGAGCTGAATGGCTCCCGCATACGGTGACGTGCCCCCTCTTCAACGACTCTGGCTGGGCGACCATATCGACGGTGGAGGCCTGGCCGGAGGGGAAATCTACTCATTTCCGATCACGCGTCACCTGATCGGGTTAGGCAAAGATGAGTCCGCGATCACCATCGCCGACGTGACGTTGTGGAGGTCGTGGTCCTTCACGCTGCCGCAGTAGCAGAAGGCCCGTCTTCGCTCAGTTAAGAAAGCCGACCGAGCCAGCGAGCCCGGTCGGCTTTTGTCTTGTTCAGAGCTGCATTTCTTGACCTTCGGTGCACAGGGGCATGTCCAGTTCGAGCCAACTTGGCTGTGGTGCGGACCGTGTAGTCGCAGTGCCCGCAGGCGACCTTGAGCATCCGGGTGCGCTGCTTGCGCGGCTTCCATGAGACCTTTTCCTTCGTGGCAGCAGTGGTGTCATATCCCACGTACGTCCCACGGAAACCACGTTCATGCAGGTGAGAGCAGTGCTTTGCGTATTCCGCAGGGTATTCGACGCCACTCAGCGTTGTTGCAGCAGACCGGGCGAAAGGTCGTCCTCCCGGGGGCGTCCGGAGTGAACACCGCCACCTGCCGGTCCGAAGCCACGTCACACCAGCTCGCCCCGCAGCTGTGCCACCATGGAGGTGACACGTCCCCGGGGCAGCCCGCGGGAATAGGCCGGTCCGGCCCGTGGTTGCACCACACGCCGGAATCGGACAGAGCGAGACCTCAAGGGAGAGTCCATGACCGCCCCGAACAGCACGACCGAGAGCGAGGCGCCCGCCCACGGTGTCACGCTGACCGACGCGGCGGCCCAGAAGGCCAAGGCCCTGCTGGACCAGGAGGGCCGCGACGACATGCACCTGCGCATCGCCGTCCAGCCCGGTGGCTGCGCGGGGTTGCGCTACCAGCTCTTCTTCGACGAGCGCACCCTCGACGGTGACGCGCGCCGGGACTTCGAGGGCCTGGGCGTCGTCGTCGACCGGATGAGCGCCCCGTACCTGCAGGGCGCGACGATCGACTTCGTCGACTCCATCGAGAAGCAGGGCTTCACGATCGACAACCCGAACGCGGGCGGGTCGTGCGCCTGCGGCGACTCGTTCCACTGACCGAACGAGCCGATCTGGCACGAGGCCGGCACCCCAGCGCGGGTGCCGGCCTTCCTGCTGTTCGGGGGAGGGCGGATGCCCGCAGTTTCAATTGAAACTGCGATCTGCCGTGGGTGGGATTTGCAGTTTCAATTGAAACTGCGGTCTGGCGGGGGCCTGGCGGGATGGTCGTCAGGCGGGGTTCGGGAGGCCTGAGACGTAGGCCTGGACCGATTCGCCGAAGGCGGTGCCGTCGACCTCGGACGGCTCGGTGGCGCGGATCGCGTTGCGCAGGGCCGGGTAGTCCTCGCCGAGGGGCTGGTCGAAGGCGGGGGAGAACGGCGCGAGGATCGAGCCCAGCACCACGTAGTCGATGCCGAGCACCACTCGCAGCGCCGCCGCCGGGGCGAAGCCCGCCTCGACGAGCATGGCGACGACGTCTTCGTAGGCCTTCCGCGATTCGGTGATGGTCACCGCGCGGCGGGCGATGATCCCCACCGCGTTGGGGTGCTTGGCGAACGCCGCGTGGTACGTGCGGGCCCACCTCAGCAGGCCGTCGCGCCAGTTCGCGGCGTTCAGCTCCAGGGCCGGGATGTCCGCGGTGATGATCTCGGTGATCAGCTCGAGGATGTCGTCCTTGCCGTCGACGTGCGAGTACAGCGACGGCGCCTGGACGCCGAGCTTGGCCGCGATGCGCCGGACGGTCAGCGCTTCGGCGCCTTCCTCGTCGACGACCGCGAGCGCGGCCAGGCCGATGTCGTGCCTCGTCAGCGAGCCGCGCCTGGTCTGGGTCACCGGTCCTCCTCCGCGATCGTCGGACGCGCCCATTCTTCCCGAGCCGGGGCGGGTGCCGGGATCCCTTCGCGACCGAGGTCTTCCCAAACTCCTCGCGGCCGCCTACAGTCCCTGCCTAACTTAGTTAGGTTGGCCCCGTCCAAGGGAGGGCGAAGGCGTGAAAACCCCAGCTACCAGGAACGATTCGGACACCGACGACGATTCCGCGCGGTTGCGCGAGCTCGGATACGAACCCCAGCTGAAGCGCGGTCTGGGCGTGCTCGGCAACGTCACGATGGGCTTCGCGACGATCTCCCCGGTCGTCGGGCTCTACGCGGTGGTGCTGGTCGGCGCGACGATCGCCGGCCCCCGGTGGGTGTGGGCGCTGCCGGTCTGCCTGGTCGGGCAGTGCCTGCTGCTGGCGCTCTACGCCGAGCTCTCCTCGGAGTTCCCGATCTCCGGCGGCGCCTACCAGTGGACCCGGCGGCTGCTCGGCCCGTCCTACGCCTGGTTCACCGGCTGGATCTCGATGTGCTCCAGCCTGCTGGCCAACACCACGATCGCCTACCTGGCCGCGCCGTGGGTCTTCACCCTCGTCGGCGTCGCCCCGACGCCGAACCAGCTGGTCGTGGCGGCGGCGGTGTTCGTCGTGGTGTGCTCGCTGACCAACGTGCTCGGCGTGGACGTGCTGCGCCGCGCGCTGGCGATGGGCGTGGTGGCCGAGGCCATCGCCTCGGTGCTGGTCGGGGTCGCGCTGCTGCTGGTGTTCCGGACGCAGCCGTGGTCGATCCTGACCGAGAGCTTCGGCACCGAGGCCCTCTTCGACGGCTCCGGGCTCGCCGCGTTCGTCGCGGCGGTGGCCGTCGGCGGCTGGGCGTTCATCGGTTTCGACGCCTGCGTGTCGACCTCGGAGGAGACCCGCAACGCCACCCGGCACGTGCCGCGCGCGGTCTGGATCGCGCTGCTCAGCGTCGGTCTGCTGGTGATCCTCAACGCCTTCGCGGTGGTGCTCACCCACCCGGATCCGGCGAGCGTGGTGGCCGGGGCCGATGCCGACCCGGTGACCACCGCGGTCGTGGCGTCCTTCGGCGACTGGTCGGCCAAGCCCTTCGTCGTCGTGGTGATCATCGCGTTCCTGGCCTGCGGGATGGCGGCGCAGGGGTCGACGGCGCGGGCGCTGTACTCGGTCGCGCGGGACGACGTGCTGCCGCTGTCGAAGTTCCTGCGGGTGGTGAGCCGGAAGAACCAGGCACCCATCGGCGGTGCGATCGCGGTGACCGCGGTGGCCTGCGTCGGACTGCTGCTGGTGCTGAACAGCGCCGCCATCGGCAGCGTCATCACCTTCGGCACCTCCGCCTTCTACCTGACCTTCCTGCTGGTCGCCGTCGCCGCTCTGGTGGCGCGGCTGCGCGGGGCGTGGGTGCCGGGCGGGCACGTCCAGCTGGGGCGGATGGGCACCGTCCTGAACTTCGGCGCCGTGCTGTGGCTGGGGTTCGAATTCGTCAACATCACCTGGCCCCGCGAGCTGCTCGCACCGGTGGGCGCCCCCTGGTACCAGGTCTGGGCGGCACCGCTGGGCACCGCGCTGATCCTCCTCATCGGACTCGTCTACTTCGTGACGGCCAAGCCGCGGGACCGGGTCGTCAGCAGCAGTTCCTTCGCAGATCGGAGTGCATCGTGACCATTGCGGACCTCGTCATCACCGGTGCTCGGGTGATCACGATGGACGGACGGCCGGCCAGTGCGGTGGCGGTGCGGGACGGCCGGATCTGCGCGGTCGGCGACGACGTCGGCGACCACATCGGACGGCGCACCCAGGTGATCGACGGATCGGGGCGCACGGTCACGCCGGGTCTGGTCGACTCGCACCAGCACCCGGTGCACGGCGTCGCCGACATGCGCGGTCTCGACCTGACCGGCGTGGTGGACCTCGGTGAGCTCCGGGCGAAGCTGCGTGCGGAGAGCGCCCGCCTGGCGCGCGACGAATGGCTGATCGCCTACGGACTGGAGTACAACGCCTTCCGCCCGGACTGGTTGCACCGCAAGCACATCGACGACGCCATCGGCGATCATCCGGCACTGCTGACGCTGATCGACGCGCACACCGCGCTGATGAACACCCGGGGTCTGCAGCAGGCGGGGATCACCGGCCCGGTGGAGTTCGCGGACCGATCTGAGGTGGTGCTCGACCCGGACGGCACGCCCACCGGCGAGCTGCACGAGACGTTGGCGGTGCGGCTCGGCGATTCCGCGGTTCCCCCGCTGGAGATGGACGAGCTCGCGCGGCGGGTGACCGACCTGCACCGCGCGCAGAACGCGGTCGGCATCACCGGCGCGCACATGCTGGACCTGGCGATCTGGCCGGGCACCGACGAGCTCTTCGAGCTGCTCGACGAGCGCGGTGACCTGACCGTGCGGACCGTGGTGGCGCCGTGGTGCTTGCCGGGCACGGTCGACGACACCCTGGAGATCGTCCAGGACCTGCGGAACCGGCCCGGTCGGATGTGGCGCACCGGCGCGATCAAGTTCTTCCTCGACGGCGTCATCGACGGCGGCAGCGCGTGGCTGTGCCACCCGGACTCGCACGGCCAGGGCACTGCCCCGGTGTGGCGCGAGGCGCGGGCCTACGCCGAAGCCGTGCAGCGGGCGGTGGACCTGGGGCTGCCGTGCTGGACCCACGCCATCGGCGACAAGGCGGTGTCCTACGCGCTCGACACCTACGCCGCGGCCGGGCGCGCTGCCGGCGGTCGGCACCGCATCGAGCACGTCGAACTGCTCCAGGACGCCGACGTCACCAGGTTCGCCGAGCTCGACGTGGTGGCGTCCATGCAGCCGACGCACATGGACTGGACGTTGCCCGACCACAGCGACAACTGGTCGGAGCGCATCGGCGAGGAACGCTGCGGACGGGCCTGGCGGTACCGGGACGTCCTCGCCGCGGGCGGGCACGTCGCGCTGGGTTCGGACTGGCCGATCGCCGGCTACGACCCGCGGGAGATCATGGCCGGGGCCCGGCTGCGCCGCCCGGTCGCCGAGCCGGACCGGGCGCCGGTGCTGCCGGAACAGGCGCTCAGCGCGCAGCAGGTGCTCGCCGGGTACACCACCGAAGCCGCCTACGGCGCGGGTGAGGAGCAGGTGTCCGGGCGGATCCGGGTCGGCATGCGGGCGGACCTGGCGGTGTTCGACGGCGACCCGCTGACCTGCGCCCCGGAGGACCTGCCGGAACTGCCGGTGGCCTGCACGATCGTCGACGGCCGGATCGTGCACGAAGCGCTCTGAGGCGTGAGCGGCGATGGTCGCGCTT
>NZ_JBEOVY010000241.1:0-12015 GCF_040295745.1 Saccharopolyspora sp. NPDC002686 | reverse complement strand
TCGACCGCAGCGCGATCTCCGGCGCGACGCGAGGTCAGTACCTGGCGATCTCGCTGTCAGCCGCCCAGGACTACATCGACTTGCGCACGGAGGACTTGCTGCGCGAGCTGGCGCCGCAGGTCCTCACCGCCCTCGTCCGCCGCTACGGCGTCTTCGACTCGTGCGAGGACGCCGTGCAGGAGGCGCTGCTCGCAGCGGCGTTGCAATGGCCGGAGGGCGTGCCGGACAACCCGCGCGCGTGGCTGGTCACCGTCGCGTCGCGCAAGCTCGTCGACCAGATCCGCAGCGATGCGGCACGACGACGCCGCGAGGACTTGACCACTCCGCAGTCCGAGCTGCTCAGCACCGCAGAAGCTCAGGACGACTCGCTGGAGCTGCTCTTCCACTGCTGCCACCCGGTCCTGTCCGCACCGAGCAAGATCGCGCTGACCTTGCGCGCGGTCGGCGGCCTGACCACGGCGCAGATCGCCGCCGCGTTCCTGGTGCCGGAAGCGACGATGGCGCAGCGCATCAGCCGCGCCAAGCAGAGCATCCGGGGCGAAAGCCTTGCGATGCCGGAGGAAGCGCGCGACGGGCGGCTCGCCGAGGTGCGGCACGTGCTGTACCTGATCTTCAACGAGGGGTACACGACCACGGGCGGATCCGACCTGACCGCACCGGAACTGTCCACCGAAGCGATCCGCCTCGCCCAGATGCTGCACCGCTTGGTGCCCGACGACGCCGAAACCGCAGGTCTGCTCGCTCTGATGCTGCTCACCGACGCACGTCGTCCGGCGCGCACCGGACCGCACGGCGAGCTGATCCCGCTGGCGGAACAGGACAGGACCAGTTGGGACAGCGCGTTGATCGCGGAGGGCATCGAGCTGATCAGCCGCACCCTGCCGCGCGGCGAGGTCGGCCCGTACCAGCTGCAAGCCGCGATCGCGGCAGTGCACGACGAAGCGCCGGACGCGAAAAGCACGGACTGGCCGCAGGTCCTCGCCCTGTACGACATCTTGGCGCAGTTCGGGCCGAACCCGGTGGTCGCGCTCAACCGAGCGGTCGCGGTCGCCGAGGTCCACGGCCCGGAAGCTGCGCTCGAACTGCTGGAAGCACTGGCCCGGGAAAAGCGCATGGCCCGCCACCACCGCCTCCTGGCCACGCGCGCGCACCTGCTCGAAAAGCTCGGTCGGCACGCGGAATCCGTTGCGGCGTACCGCGATGCGGCTCGGCATACGACCAGTGCCCCCGAACGGCGGTACCTCGCTGACCAGGCACAACGGGTTAAGGGGGTATGCCGCGAATCACCCGGTGGGGGAGTGATAAGTTGATCAGTTTCCCTTTCGATCGACGTGATCGATCCGTTAGCTTCCGGGCATGGGAGAGGGAAGCGCGGGCCGAGTGCTCGTAGTCGGAATGGGAGTGAGCGGTACCGCCACCGCGGCGCGATTACGCGCGGCCGGTTGGACGCCGGTGATCGTCGAACGAGCGGCGCAGCGGCGGTCCGGCGGGTACTTCATCGTGTTGTTCGGCGCTGGTCACGAGGCTGCCAAGAGGTTGGGGATCCTCGAGCACATGCACGACCGCGCCGGGTCGAAGGACAACCTGGACATCGATCGGCGCGGCGGCGCGAGCGCGAGCGCGTCGTTCTCGGATCTGCTGGGCGATCCCTGGCTGATGCTGCGCGGCGACGTCGAGCAGGCGGCTCACGCGGCGCTGCCGGACGACGTCGAGGTCCGGTTCTCGACGGTGCCGACGGCGATCGAGCAGGACGCCGACGGCGTCGACGTGACGCTGCTCGACACTGCGTCGGGCGCGGAGACGACAGAGCGGTTCGACCTGGTCGTCGGCGCGGACGGCGTGAGGTCGACGGTCCGGTCGCTGGTCTTCGGGCCGCACGAGGACTACCTGCAGCGGCTCGGGTACATGATCGCCGCGTTCGAGTGCCAGAACACGCCACCGGGTCTCGTCGAAGGCCAGAGCGCCACCATGCTCGAACCCGGCAGATCCATGTGGATCTTCGCGTTCTCCGACCACAACCCCACGACGCTGCTGACGTACAAGACCGACGACGTGGACGCGGAGTTCAGCCGGCCACCGGCGGAACGCCTTCGCGCCGCCTTCGGGCCGGAACCGCTGGGCGAGTCCCTGACCAGTGCTATCGCCGAGTTCGAGGCCAGCGATCAGGCGGTGTTCGACTCGGTGGAGCAGGTCCGCATGGACTCCTGGCACCGCGGCCGGGTCGTCCTCGTCGGCGATTCCGCTTGGTGCGTCACGCTCTACACCGGAATGGGCGCGTCTTCTGGCCTGATGGGTGCGGATCTGCTGGGCACTGCGCTGGAACAGCACGACGACGTCGAAACCGCCCTGGCGGAGTGGGAGCGCTCGCTGCGCCCCTACATCGACTTCTACCTGGACAAGGCCGCTGAGCAGCGCAAACTGTTCGTCGCGGACAGCCGGCTGGAGATCCGGATCCGCAAGCTGGCGTCGATGCTGGCGAAGATCCCGTTCTGCAAACCCCTGGTAGCGCGAATGCTGCAGATCGACTCGATCCTCGAGAACAAGGGCGCCGACATCATCGACAAGATGCTGACCACCCTGTCGGGGGCGAACCGCCGCCAGCGCGACTCAGTCGCAGAGTCCGCCTGATCGGGCTCCGTGGCGGCTGCCTCCGTCTCGTGAGTGTTTTGGGTCATCGTCGGCGTCATCTTCGCCGGCGCGGTGCAGGACCTGCTGGTGCTGTTCTTCTCGATGCGCCGCAACGGCCGTTCCCTCGGTCAGATGGCGCGCGACGAGATCGGGCCGGTCGGCGGCGTGGCCGCCCTGGTCGCCGTGCTCGCGATCATGATCATCCTGCTGGCGGTGCTGGCGCTGGTGGTGGTCAACGCGCTGGCCAAGTCGCCGTGGGGCGTGTTCTCCATCGCGATGACCATCCCGATCGCCCTGTTCATGGGGTTGTACCTGCGCTACCTGCGGCCGGGCCGGATCATCGAGGTCAGCGTCATCGGGTGCGCGCTGCTGGTGCTGGCCATCGTCGCGGGCGGTTGGGTGGCCGCCTCACCGCTGGCCGGTGTCTTCACGCTCAGCGAGGTCGCGCTGGTCTGGTGCCTGATCGGCTACGGCTTCCTCGCCTCCGTGCTTCCCGTGTGGATGCTCCTCGCCCCGCGCGACTACCTGTCCACCTTCATGAAGGTCGGCACGATCGCGCTGCTGGCGGTCGGCATCCTGATCACGCTGCCGAGCACGGTGATGCCCGCCTTCACCGAGTTCGCCTTCAACGGCAAGGGTCCGGCCTTCTCCGGTTCGCTGTTCCCGTTCGTGTTCATCACGATCGCCTGCGGTGCGCTCTCCGGTTTCCACGCGCTGATCTCCTCGGGCACCACGCCGAAGCTGGTGACGAAGGAGCGGCAGGTCCGGCTGATCGGCTACGGCGCCATGCTCACCGAGTCGTTCGTGGCGATCATGGCCCTGGTCGCGGCGAGCGTGATCGACCAGGGGCTGTACTTCGCGATGAACTCGGCGGCCACGTCGACCGGTGGCACCGCGCAAGGCGCGGCCACCTTCGTCAACGGACTGGGTCTGCCCGGGGTGTCCATCACGCCCGAGGCGCTGAGCCAGGCCGCCGCGGCCGTCGAGGAGAAGACCTTGGTGTCGCGCACCGGCGGTGCGCCGACGCTGGCGGTGGGCATCTCGGAGATCCTCGGCGCCGTGTTCGGCGGTGCCGCGCTGAAGGCGTTCTGGTACCACTTCGCGATCATGTTCGAGGCGTTGTTCATCCTGACCACTGTGGACGCCGGGACCCGCGTCGGCCGGTTCATGCTGCAGGACACCCTCGGCAACCTGATCCCGAAGTTCCGCGACACGTCGTGGAAGACCGGTTCGATCGTGACGAGCGCGCTGATCGTCGCGGCGTGGGGATCGATCCTGCTGATGGGCGTCACCGATCCGCTCGGCGGCATCAACACGCTGTTCCCGCTGTTCGGCATCGCCAACCAGCTGCTGGCCGCCGTCGCGCTGGCGGTGTGCGTGACGATCATGTGCAAGACCGGTCGCGTGCGGTGGGTGTGGGTCCCGGGCATCCCGCTGGTGTGGGACGCGGTGGTCACCCTCACCGCGAGCTGGCAGAAGATCTTCAGCGGCAACCCGTCCATCGGTTATTGGGCGCAGCACAACGCGTACCGGGACGCGCTGGCCGCCGGGAAGACGTCGATGGGCCAGGCCAAGAACGTCGAGCAGATGGAACAGGTCGTCTACAACACGTTCGTGCAAGGCACGCTGTCCATAGTCTTCGCGGTCCTGATCGTGATCGTGCTCGTCGACGCCGCGCGGCGCTCGATGGCAGCCATCCGCGGCGGCGCGATCGACGACACCGAGCACCCCGCCGAACCGTCGAAGGTGTTCGAACCAGCGGGACTGATCACCACGGCCGAGGAGAAGGCGCTGGCACAGCGCTGGAAGGAGTACGAGTCGACCGGAACCGAACGGGTGGGGTCGGGTTGACCGGCACCGACCGCGCTGCACGCCCCGGCCGCCGAGTGGCCGGGGCGCTGCGCCGAGCCGCGCGCAGGGCGATCTGGTACGTCCGCGAAGTGGTCGGCGAGAACGACTACCAGCGCTACGTCGATCACCTGCGCGCACGTCACCCGGACCGCACACCGCCGTCCCGGCGCGAGTTCGAGCGGATGAAGACCGACCGGATGGAGTCGAACCCGAAGACGCGCTGTTGCTGAGAGCCAGGCGCGCTGCCGCTCAACGGAATCGGTGCCGCACCGGCCGAAACCCCTTGCCCAAGACCAAGTTGCTCCCAACCCGAGGAGCGGCTGATCAGCCGTGCGAGTAGGGGGTCAGGTGGTCACCCAGCTCCTCGTCGTCGGCCGCGAGCGCCGCCAGGTGCTGCAAGGTCTTCGCGGCCGTGTCGACCTCGCGCGGGTCGAGCTGCGCCAGCAGGCGGGCGAGGGTGTCGCGCCGGGACGCGCGTACGCGTTGGACCAGCTGGTCGCCTGCGGGAGTGAGGGCGAGCGTGACGACGCTGCGTTTGTCCGGTTCGCGGGTGCGGGAGATCAGCCCGCCGAGCGCCAACCGGTCTCCGAGGCGCGTCACCGAGGACGCGTTCAACCCCAGCGCCGCCGCGGCACGCGAGGACGGGAGTGGCCCCTGTTCCGCCAGGGCCGCGAGCAACCGGAACTGCGGGAGGGTCACCGGTTCGCCCGCCAGGCTCCGGGACGCCAGTCCCACCAGCATGCGCGTGGCCGTCTCGAACGCGCTGATCGCGTTCGAGTCGCACGTCCCGGCGTCCGACGCAGACTTCACAGCAGCAAGACTTGCATAGCGCAAATCCGCATGTCAACCTGGATGTAGCACCACAGCGTCGGGGAGGTGCGCCATGACAAGTCAGCAAGTTCCCATCGCACGGCATCCCGATCTCGCGGAGCTGCGGGCCCGCTACGACCAAGTCGCCGAGACTCCCCTCGCGCAGACCACGTACTCCTTGACCGTCCTGGCCGGGCTGTACGTCGCGCTGTCGCCGTGGATCGTCGGCTTCGCGGGCATGAGCACGCTCGCGGTCAACAACCTGATCATCGGCCTGACCGTTGCCGGGCTGGGCATCGGCTGCGCTTCGGCCTTCGGCCGGCTCCACGGTGCCGCGTGGCTGATCCCGGTGCTCGGGGTGTGGACGATCATCACGCCCTGGGTCATCAGCGGTGCCGTCGCGACGATGCCCGTCGTGATCAGCAACGTGATCAGCGGAGCCGTCGTAGGCGTGCTCGGCATCGCAGGCGCGGGCATGATGCTGCAGCACCGCTGACCATCCCAACCGTCGGCACTCGGCCAACCGCGCCGGTGGGACGCGGCTGCGGTCGGGTGCCGACCGACTCGCTGCTGAATCGGGGGCCGTTCCCGCGCAGCGGTGGGCGTGTGCCGCGAGCCTCGGCGTGTCGGCACCCGGGGCGGCGGCCAGGACGGGCGCGCATGGAAGACTGCCTGGCGATGCATACCCCGTCCGACCTCGCCGACCTGCTCGAATGCGAACACCGCAGCATCCTCAAGCAAGCGTTGGCGGCGGGGCTGCCCGGCGCGCCGCGCCCGGGCTCCGGGCCCGACCGGCTGGCCGTCAAGCACGGTCACGCGCACGAGGCGGCCGCGCTCGAACGGCTCCGCGGCGAGCGCAAGACCGTGGTCGAGATCGACGAGCGCGACCCGGTCACCGCCGCGAAGGCCACCGAGGAAGCGCTGCGGGCGGGCGCACCGGTGGTCTACCAGGCCGTCTTCCACGACGGCGAGTTCTCCGGCCGCGCCGACTTCCTGCTCCGCGACGACCAGGGCCGCTACGAGGTCTACGACACGAAGCTCGCGCGGCACGCGAAGCCCTCCGCGGTCGTGCAGCTCACCGCCTACGCCGACGCGTTGCGCCGGGCCGGTTGGCCGGCCGGGCCGGAGATGCACCTGCTGCTCGGTGACGGCACCACGCGCAGCCTGCGCGTCGACGACTTCCTGCCGCTGCTCGACCGCCTCCGCGACCGGCTCACCACTCGGCCGCCGCGGCTGCCGGAACGCATGTGGGCCGACGAGCGCCCCGCCTGCACCGGCTGCGGCTTCGCCGACCACTGCTCGTCCGCGCGCGAAGCGGACCGGGACCTGTCGCTGGTCGCGGGCATGCGCGGCGAACAGCGGCGCAAGCTCGTGACGGCCGGGCTCGGCACGATCGACGCGCTCGCCACCGCCGAGCCGGCGGACCGGCCGCGCGACATGTCGGCGGGCACGTTCGCGACCTTGCGCGCGCAGGCCGCGATCCAGGTGCGGCAGGACGAAACCGGGGAATTGGCCTACGAGATCATCGACCCGTCGGCGCTGGCCGAGCTGCCGCCGCCGAGCCCGGGCGACATCTTCTTCGACATGGAGGGCGACCCGTACGCGCTCGCCGGAACCGGGCTGGAGTACCTGTTCGGCGCGGTCACGCCCGACGCCCGCTTCACGCCGTTCTGGGCGCACACGCGTCCGCAGGAGAAGCGCGCCTTCGAGGAGTTCATCGACTTCGCCACCGCCCGGCTCGCCGACGATCCGGACGCGCACATCTTCCACTACGCGCCGTACGAGGTCACGGCCGTCAAACGGCTCGCCGCGGTGCACGGAACGCGCGAGGAAGCCGTGGACGAGCTGCTGCGCAGCGGCCGGATGGTCGACCTGTACGCCGTGGTGCGCAAGGCGTTGCGCGTCGGCCAGCGGTCGTACTCGATCAAGTACCTCGAACCGCTGTACATGCCGGACGCCCGCGACGGCGACGTGAAGACGGCCGCGTCGAGCATCGAGGCGTACGAGGACTACCTGACGCTCACCAAGGCCGGTGAGGTCGAAGAGGCCGACGAGGTGCTGCGCGGCATCGCCGACTACAACGAGTACGACTGCGTGTCCACGTTGCGGCTGCTGGAATTCCTGCACCGCGTCCGCGAGGAAGCGGGCATCGAGCTCGCGACCCCGGAGCCGGAGTCCGAAGTGGACGCCCTGCTGCGGGAGGCGGAGGAGGAAGAGGCCGCGCTGCGCCGGGCCGAACGCGCGGCTGCCCTGGCGGCGCTGGTCGACCCGCTGCTCGACGGCCTGCCCGACGATCCCGCCGACTTCACCCCGGACGACCACGCCCGCGCGCTGCTCGCCGCCTCCGTCGGTTACCACCGGCGCGAGACGAACCCGGCGTGGTGGGAGTTCTTCCGGCAGCTCGCCGCACCGGTCGGCGACCTGGAGGTGGACACGACCTGCGCGGTGCCGGTGTCGGTGTCCGCGGGCGAGTGGGTTCCGCCGTCGGGGCGGCAGCGCACGGCCAAGCGCACGCTCACGGTGGCGTGCGACCCGGACCGGCCGCATCCGTTCGCGGTCGGGGACGGCGTGCGGCTGCGGTACGGCGCCGACGCGCGGGACGCGAAAGTCGTGGCGGCGTCGGCGGTCGAGCTGACGTTGGAGGAGAGCAGCGCGCCGGACAGCACGTCGGACGAGCGACCGGTCGCGGTCCTGCCGGGCAGCCCGGTGCGGCCCGCGCCGAAGGACGAGGCCGTGGCCGACCTGGCCCGGCTGGTCGGGGAAGCGCTCCCCGAGCTGCCCGCTCATCCGGGCGTGGACCTGCTGCGCCGGATCCCGCGGTTGCGCGGCGGCGCGCTGCCCGCACCCGGTGCGGACACGGTGGCCACCGCGATCGAGGCGGTCGACGCGCTCGACGGGTCGGTGCTCGCGGTGCAGGGCCCGCCCGGAGCGGGGAAGACGTACTTGGCGGGCAAGCTGATCGCGCACCTCGTGCGGTCCGGGCGGACGGTCGGTGTGACGTCCAACAGCCACAAGGCCGTGGAGAACGTGCTGTCCGCCGCGCTCCGCAACGCACCGTCGATGGCGTGCGCGAAACGGCCGCGCCGGACGCCGGATCCCGAGCTGCCGTGGGAGCAGCCGAAGACGAACAACGCGTTGGCGAAGTGGCGCGAGGAGCACAACGACGGGCACCTCGTCGGCGGCACCGCGTGGACGTTCGCGAACGCCGCCGTGCGCGAGGAACCGTTCGACGTGCTGGTGATCGACGAGGCCGGGCAGTTCGCGCTCGCGGACGCGCTGGCCGTGTCGATGTGCGCGAAGAACGTGGTGCTGCTGGGCGATCCCCAGCAGCTGCCGCAGGTCGTGCAGGGCACGCACCCGGCGGGCGCGGAGGCGTCGGCGCTGGGGCACCTGATCGGCGACGCGGACATCATGCCGCCCGAGCTGGGCTACTTCCTGGACCAGACGCGGCGCATGCACCCGGCCGTGTGCGCGCCGGTTTCCCGGTTGTCGTACGCGGGTTTGCTGCACTCGCACCCGTCCGCGGACCGTTCGGTCGACGGCTTCGCCTCCGGGCTGTACCTCGCGTCGGTGGAGCACCGCGGGAACACCACGCGGTCGGTCGAGGAAGCGGCGCAGGTCGTGTCGGTGATCGCGGACCTGCACGGGCGCACGTGGCAGGGCCGCCCGCTGGCGGACGAGGACTTCCTCGTGGTGGCGCCGTACAACCTGCAGGCGCGGACGGTCACCCGCGCGCTGGCCGACGCCGGTTTCGGCGACGTGCGCGTCGGCACGGTGGACCGGTTCCAAGGCCAGGAAGCCCCGGTCGTGGTGACGACGATGACGTCCTCGTCCGCGATCGACCTGCCCCGCGGGCTGGATTTCCTGTTGTCCCGCAACAGGTTGAACGTGGCGCTGTCGCGAGCGCAGTCGGTGGCGGTGCTGGTGTGCAGCCCGCGGCTGCTGGAGGCCGACATCCGGACGGTGGAGCAGATGCGGCTCGTCTCCGGGATGCTCGGACTGCTGCGGGACGCCCGCCCCTGGCCCGCTCGCTGACCCCGATCGTCCTCGTCCGCACGAGCGGCGACGGACCGTCACAGGTGTTGGGCGAGGAACTCGGCCGCTTCCGACGACGATGCTTCGAACTGCTCGACGCAGGGGGCGAAATGTCCGCCGGGCAGGATGCGCAACCACTTGGGTTCCAGTGCCCGCTCGTAAGCCGCCAACTGGAGATCCGTGCCGGACAGGGTGTCGTCCGCAGCGACGACCATGAGCAGCGGCCGGGGGCTGACCAGCTCGACGTACGCGCTGGCGTCGTACACCCTGCTCCACTCCCCGGTGCGGACAGTGACCTCGTTGCGCCATGCCGGTCCGAGCGCCGCGCTGCCCAGGAAGAACTCCCGGGCGTCCGCGTCGGGGTACACCGGGTCGTCGGCGGGGTCGCCGACGATCGGACGGGTCGCCGGAGCCGCGCCGTTCATCCGGGCGACCAGGTGCCATCGGATAAGTAAAATATCTTCTTCATAGGTTCTCTATAAGCACGCGTGATAGCTTGGTGGCTCGTGGAACTCCGCATCCTGGAATACTTCGTCGCGGTCGCCGAGGAGGCGTCCTTCACCCGCGCCGCCGCTCGCTGCCACGTCGCGCAACCGGCGATCAGCCAGCAGATCCGCGGCTTGGAACGCGAGCTCGGCGAGGCGCTGTTCTACCGCGAGCCCCGCTCGGTGCGGCTGTCCCCGGCAGGAGAGGCGCTGCTGCCGCACGCCCGCGCAGCGCTGTCCGCGGTAGCGGCGGCTCAAGCCGAGTTCGCCGCTCGTTCCGGCCTGCTCACCGGAGACCTCGGAGTCGGCACCGTCGACGGCGCCCACATCACCGCGCTGCCGGACGTGCTCGGCGCGTTCCACCGCCGCTACCCCGGCGTATCGGTCCGCCTCGTCAGCGGCACGAGCGGCCCGCTGCTGTCCCAAGTCCGCACCGGTGCCCTGGACGCCGCCGTCGTAGCCCGTCCCCGGCAGTCGCCGGACGACCTCGAGTTCCGGACCCTCCTGCGGGACGAGATCGTGGCCGTCGTCCCCCACGACCATCCCGCCGCGGAGGCGGGCAGGATCTCTTTGGCCGCCCTGGCCGACACCCCGCTGATCGGCTACGGCTCCGACAGCGGATTGCGCCCCCACCTGGAGGAGGCCTTCGACACCGCCGGTACCGCCTTCCGCCCCGCCTACACCGCGAACGACGTCGCACTTCAGATCGCGCTCGCCGCGGCCGGGGCCGGGATCGCCCTCACCCCCGCCGCCGAGGTGGTCGACGACAGCGTGACCGCGGTCGCCTTGTCCCCGGCCATCCCGTACGAGAAGGCCCTCGCGTGGCGCCGCACCCCTGCGCCCGCCGCGCCGCTGCGCGCCTTCCTCGCCCTCCACGAGGAAGCGGGCCGGTGAAGCGGCCCGGCGCTCCTCGTGGGAAAAGTCACCGCTGGACGAAGTTTTCGCAGGGCAGGGCGCCGACCAGCTTCGCTTCGGTCAGGGCTCGGGAATTCTCCCCCGTTCCCGTTCGTCGACTGGTGGAGGATCACGTCCGCCCGGCTGAATCCGGAACAACGTCCCCGGTCGATGCCGCACGTGCGGCGGCACGCAGTCGACATGCCCCGAAGAGGAAAGGCACTACATGCGCCTGTTCGAGCAGTACCAGCTCGGCCCCACCACGCTGGCCAACCGCGTTCTGATGGCCCCGATGACCCGCGCCCGGTCCTTCGAGACCGTGGCCACCGAGCTGAACGCGCGCTACTACGCGCAGCGCGCGAGCGCCGGGCTGATCATCGGCGAGGCCACCCAGGTCAGCGAGCTCGGCGCGGGCTACCCGTACACGCCCGGCATCTACACCGACGAGCAGCGGGACGGGTGGCGCCTGGTCACCGACGCGGTTCACGAAGCCGGTGGGCGCATCTTCGCGCAGCTGTGGCACGTGGGGCGCTCCGGCCACCCCTCGGTCCACGGGCAGACTCCGGTCGCGCCGTCCGCCATCGCGCCGGACCTGGACATCTTCACCCCCGACGGGCCGCAGCCGATCCCGACCCCGCGGGCGCTGGAGACCGACGAGATCCCCGGCATCGTCGAGGAATTCCGCCACGCGGCGCGGCAAGCCCGCGCGGCCGGTTTCGACGGCGTCGAGATCCACGGCGCGAACGGCTACCTGATCGACCAGTTCCTGCAGACCGGGACCAACAAGCGCACCGACGCCTACGGCGGATCGGTGACCAACCGGGTTCGCCTGCTGCAGGAGATCACCGAAGCAGTCATCGAGGCGTGGGACGCCGAGCACGTCGGCGTGCGCCTGTCCCCCGGCGGCACCTTCGGCGACATGCACGACGACGACCCGGCCGAGACGTTCCACCACGCGATCAAGGCGCTCGACGAGTACGGGCTGGCCTACCTGCACGTCGTCGAGACGTCCCAGACGACGCCGCCGCAGGGGCTCATCCACGTCGGCGGACCGACGGCACTGGCCCGCTCGGCGTACTCGGGCACCATCATCACCAACGGCGACTTCGACCGGGACAGCGCGGAGGAGATCCTGGCCTCCGGCAACGCCGACCTGGTCGCCTTCGGCCGCCCCTTCATCTCCAACCCCGACCTGCCGGAGCGCTTCCGCACCGGGGCGGAGCTGGCCGAGGGCGACCACGCCACCTTCTACGGCGGCGGCGAAGCCGGCTACATCGACTACCCCGCCCTCGCCGACCGCGCCTGATCCGTC
>NZ_JBEOVY010000240.1:0-12032 GCF_040295745.1 Saccharopolyspora sp. NPDC002686 | reverse complement strand
GCACGCGACGGGTGCGGCTCAACTCGGGCGGGCCGAGCACGATGACGCTGGCGTGGGCGGCGACATCGCGGAGCACGGTGGCCAGGACCCCGATGGGGTTTCAGGCTTGACATCCGGGACGCAGCCCCGTTTTGGCTTTATGTCACGGGGATGGCCTGGTGTGGGATCGGCTTTGCTCGTCTTCGACTTCGCGGTGGTGGCTTTCGGAGTGGTTGGGGCTGGTTTTGGTTTCGTTGTTGGTCGTTTCGTTGTTGCGGTTGGGCGCGTTCGGCGAGTTGGCGGCTGGAGCAGGACCAGCCGGAGCGAGGCTGGGCTGATCGGGGTCGTTCTTAGGCGGACCGTCGTTTGGTGTCGCTTTCAGTTTCCGCGCGGCTGATTCTGGCCCTGTGAAAGAACTTTCAGATCCGACCAGCGTGGGCCGCCACAGTGCGGACCGCCTGGCGCTCGTTGATCACCGGATCGTGCGACCCTTAAGCGCTCGAAATTGTGTTCGATGCTTGGGATACTTGAGTCATGGAACCGATGACCACCTTCACCACGACTCCCGGCGCGAACGCCGAGGCAGTTGTGGCTGCGACCGCGCCCACGGATGCGTCCGTGCCTGGTGCTGCGGTCGTTGGACCGTGGGTGGAGTCACCGCAGGCGGAGGCGTACTCCGATGTCGAGCTCACGGCACGGATTGCTGAGATCGAGCGCTCCATCCGGCAGGCGAGGATGGAGCAGCTGGCGCTCATCGCCGAAGCGGACCGTCGCCGGCTGTTCGCCGAGCAGGGCGCGCGGTCCACTCAAGCCTGGCTGCAGGGTTTGCTCCGCATCGATTCCCGCGAGGCCAAGAACCGCATCCAAGTCGCCAACGGCGTGACCACATGCTCGGACGAGCACAGCGAACCGTCGCCGGCTGAATTGCCCATCACGGCCAAGTCTTTGACCGAAGGAACGATGGGAATCGAACACGCGACTATTATCACGCGCTGCATTCGAGCACTGCCTGAATCCGCCCAGCACCGCGCGCACGAGGTCGAGGCGCTGCTGGTCCAGAACGCACGCCGAATGTGCCCGCGCGACCTGGCAAAACTGGCCGAACGAATCAAGTACGTGTTCGACCACGAGGGAGCGCTGCAGGACGAACGCGCCCAGCACGAGGCTCGCGAACTCCACTACGCAACTGCCCGCGACGGCATGCTGGTCATCAAAGCCCGCCTGGACCGCGAGACCGGCGCGAAGTTCGTGGAGGCCCTCCGCCCCCTGGCCGCACCGCGCCCGGAAATCAACGGCGAGAAGGACCCCCGCACGGTCGGCCAGCGCAACGCGGACGGATTCGCGGCAATGGTCGACCTCGTCCTCGACTCCGACCAGATGCCGCGCACCGGCGGCCAGCGCCCCCACCTGACGGTCACCATCGACTTCGACGACCTCAAGAACCGCCTGATCAGCGAAATGCCCGGCCTCCTGACGGCCACCGAGCAGTCCATCACCCCCGAGAACATCCGCCGCATCGCCTGCGACGCCGAGGTCCTGCCCATGGTCCTCGGAAGCGACAGCCTCCCCCTCGACGTGGGAACCGCGCAACGAACCGCCCCCACCCACATCCGCGCAGCGCTCCTCCAACGAGACGGCGTGTGCGCGTTCCCTGGCTGCGACCGCCCGCCGGGCACCCCGCAAGCCCACCACATCCAGCACTGGGTCGACGGTGGCCCCACCGAGATCAACAACATGGTGATGCTCTGCCCGCACCACCACCGAAGGATCCACGACCAGCACTGGTCGATCACCATGCACCGAGGACGCCCGATGTTCACCCCACCGTCCAACATGGACAAGGCAAGAACTCCACAACCCGGCGGCAAAGCCCTACCAGCCGCCTACCGAGACAACCTCCGAGGACTGATCCCCACCCCAAGAACCCCGGAGGTCACCCAATGACGCCCGCGCACGAAAGCCCGGGCGCAACCCCAACGCGCCCACAAACCCAACCCAACGAGCCCAGACCAACAACACGAACTCGACGGCCGGACCAAACACCAGACGACAGAACCGAAATCAGCCCCAGCCACCCGAGAGAAAGGCGATCCGATGGCTCACAGCAGGCGGCCATTCCACACCGGGTCATCCCCGTGACATGAAGCCGAAACGGGGTTGCGGACCGGATGTCAAGCCTGCAAACCCCGAAGGGGCGGCCGCAAGGCCGGGCTTGACAGCCGGTCCGCAACCCCCACAATCCGCCAAATCACGGGGATGACCCCACCGACGACCGAACGGACACAAGTCCCGAGCACCTTGAAAACTCAACAGCGGACAAAGGAAAAGGGGCACCGGGCAACAAGCCCAGCACCCCTCGTCCGAGAGCACGAATATCCGGAGATCCACCGACCAGGAAGGTCACAGGTCACACGGTGAACCCGAGAGCCCGCAACTGCTCCCGACCTTCCTCGGTGATCTTCTCCGGCCCCCACGGCGGCATCCAAACCCAGTTGATCCGGAAGTCAGAGACCAAACCCCCACCAGGCCCACCGGTGAGGGCAGCCCGGGCCTGGTCCTCGATGACATCGGTCAACGGGCAAGCCGCCGAGGTCAACGTCATGTCGACGGTAGCGGAGTTGTCCTGCTCGACCCGGATGTCGTAGACCAGGCCGAGGTCCACGACGTTGATGCCCAGCTCAGGGTCGACGACGTCGCGCATCGCCTCTTCCACGTCCTCCAGCGAGGCGAGCTCGGCGGAGGGAGCGGACTGCTCCGGCAGCGCCTCAGCGCTGCGCACCACGTCGGTTTCCTGCTGCACCGGGGCTTGCTCGCTCATGAAGCCTCCTCGACAACTACGCGGGACACCGCGTCCTTGAAAGCCATCCAACCCAGCAGCGCGCACTTCACGCGCATCGGGTACTTCGCCACGCCCGCGAACGCGATTCCGTCCTCGAGCACGTCCTCGTCCGGTTCCACCTTGCCGCGGCCGTGCATCAGCTCGCTGAAGGCCGCCTCGGTGGCCATCGCCTCCTTCAGCGGCCTGCCGACCACCAAGTCGGTCAGCACCGACACCGAGGCCTGGCTGATCGAACAGCCCTGCCCCGCGTAGGACACGTCCTCCACGGTCGCGTCCTCGTCGGAACCGATCAACCGCACCCGGAGGGTGACTTCGTCGCCGCAGGTCGGATTCACCTGGAACGACTCGGCGTCGAAGGGTTCCCGCAACCCGCGGTGGTGCGGATTGCGGTAGTGGTCCAGGATGATCTCCTGGTACATCTGCTCCAGCTGCATGAAGAATTCCCCGGCAGGTCCGGTCAAGCCACCCCGAAGAAGCGCTGCGCCTCGCGCACCGCATCCACCAACGCCTTGACCTCGTCCAGTTCGTTGTACAAGTAGAACGACGCCCGCACGCTAGCCGGAATTCCCAACCTGCGGTGCAGCGGCCAGGCGCAGTGGTGTCCGACCCGGACCTCCACCCCTCGGTCGTCCAGCACCTGACCGGCGTCGTGCGGGTGCACGCCGTCGATCACGAACGCCACCGTGCCACCACGGCTCTCGGTGCTGGTAGGACCGACGATGCGCACCCCGTCGATCGCCGACAGCTCGCGCAGCGCCAGCTCGGTGAGCTGCCGCTCGTGCGCCTCGACGCGATCCATGCCGATCACGTTCAGGTAGTCCACCGCCGCCCCCAGGCCGATGGCCTGGGACGTCATCGGCACACCGGCCTCGAACCGCTGCGGCGGCGCGGCGAACGTGGAGCGCTCCATGTGCACCAGTTCGATCATCGAACCGCCGGTGATGAACGGCGGCATCCCCGCCAGCAGCTCGCGGCGGCCGTAGAGCACGCCGATACCGGACGGGCCGAGCATCTTGTGCCCGGAGAACACCGCGAAGTCCACGCCGAGCGCCTTGAAGTCCACCACCTTGTGCGGCACCGACTGGCAGGCGTCGAGCACGACCAGCGCACCGACCTGGTGGGCCCGCTCGACGATCTGCTCCGTCGGATTCACCGTGCCCAGCACGTTGGACTGGTGGGTGAAGGCCACCAGCTTGGTCCGCTCGGTGATCACACCGTCCACGTCGGACAGGTCGAGCCGGCCCTCGTCGGTGATCCCGAACCAGCGCAGCGTGGCACCGGTGCGCTCGCACAGCTGCTGCCACGGCACCAGGTTCGCGTGGTGCTCCATCTCGGTCACCACGATCTCGTCACCAGGCCCGAGGCGGAAGCGCTCGGCCTCCGCCCCGGACGTGGCGGCGTTGCTCATGGCGTAGGCGACGAGGTTGATGCCCTCGGTGGCGTTCTTGGCGAACACCACCTCATCGGCATCGACCCCGACCAGACCAGCAATCCGTTCTCGGGCGCTTTCGTACGCGTCCGTGGCCTCCTCGGCGAGTTGGTGCGCACCGCGGTGCACCGCCGCGTTGGAGTGCTCCAGGAAGGAGCGCTCCGCGTCGAGCACCTGGCGCGGCCGTTGCGAGGTCGCCCCGGAGTCCAGGTAAACCAGACGCCGCCCGTCGCGGATGGTGCGTCCCAAGATCGGGAAGTCCGCGCGGATCGCCGCCACGTCCAACGGCGTGCTCGCACCCTCGGTGCGAGGAGGCTGAACGGTCATGACTGGGCTGCCGCCTCCTTCTTGCCGGTGAAGCGCACGTAGCCGTTGGCCTCCAGCTCGTCGGCCAGCTCGGCACCGCCGGACTCCACGACCTTGCCGTCGGCGAAGACGTGCACGTAGTCCGGGGTGATGTGCTTCAGGATCCGGGTGTAGTGCGTGATCAGCAGAACGCCCTTGCCGCCCTTGCCGGTGTAGCGGTTGACGCCCTCGGACACCACGCGCAGCGCGTCGACGTCCAGGCCGGAGTCGGTCTCGTCCAGGATCGCGAACTTCGGGTCCAGCAGGTCCAGCTGCAGGATCTCGTGCCGCTTCTTCTCACCACCGGAGAAGCCCTCGTTGACGCTGCGCTCGGCGAACGACGGGTCGATGTCCAGGTCCGACATGGCCTGCTTGACTTCCTTGACCCACTTGCGGATCTGCGGCGCCTCGCCGCGGACCGCGGTCGCCGCGGTGCGCAGGAAGTTCGACATCGACACGCCCGGCACCTCGACCGGGTACTGCATGGCGAGGAACAGACCCGCGCGGGCCCGCTCGTCCACGCTCATCTCCAGCACGTCCTCGCCGTCCAGCAGCACCGAACCGGAGTCGATCTGGTACTTCGGGTGACCGGCGATGGCGTAGGCCAGCGTCGACTTGCCGGAACCGTTCGGGCCCATGATCGCGTGGATCTCGCCCGAGCGGACGGTCAGGTTGACGCCGTTGAGGATCGGCTTGGCGCCTTCCTCGGTGAGGACCGAGCCGTGCAGGTCCTTGATCTCCAGGGTGGCCATCTCTTCTTCGTTCTCCTGGTGTGTTCGAAAAGCTTGCGGGTCAGGCGCCGACGACGGCGAGTTCGGCCTCGATGGCCGCTTCCAGCCGCTCCCGGACCTCGGGCACGGTGATCTTCTGCAGCAGCTCGCCGAAGAAGCCGCGCACCACCAGGCGCCGGGCCTGGTCCTGCGGGATGCCCCGGGCCTGCAGGTAGAACAGCTGCTCGTCGTCGAAGCGGCCGGTGGCGCTGGCGTGGCCGGCGCCTTCGATCTCGCCGGTCTCGATCTCCAGGTTCGGCACCGAGTCGGCCCGCGCGCCCTCGGTCAGCACCAGGTTGCGGTTGAGCTCGTAGGTGTCGGTGCCCTCGGCCTCGGCCCGGATCAGCACGTCGCCGATCCACACCGAGTGCGCCGAGTCGCCCTGCAGCGCGCCCTTGTAGAGCACGTTGCTGCGGCAGTTGGGCACCGAGTGGTCGATCAGCATCCGGTGCTCCAGGTGCTGGCCTGCGTCGGCGAAGTACAGGCCGAGCAGCTCGGCGTCGCCGCCCTTGTCGCCGTAGTTGACGGTGGTGTTGACCCGCACCAGGTCACCGCCGAGGGTGACGGCCAGGTGCCGGAACACCGAGTCGCGGCCGAGCTTGGCGTGCTCGGAGCTGACCTGGGTGGCGTCGTCGGCCCAGTCGTGCACCGACACGATGCGCAGCTGCGCACCGTCGCCGACGACGAACTCGACGTTGTCGCCGAGCGTGCCGGACCCGCGGTAGTCGATGACGACCACGGCTTCGGCGAACTGCTCGGCCCGGACCTGCAGGTGCCCGAACGCGACCTGGCCCTCGCCCGGCCCGTCGACCGTGATGGTGATCGGGCCTTCGGGCTTGGTGTCCTTGGCGACCGTGACGACGGTGGCCTCGGTGAACGAGCTCCAGGCCTGCGCGGCGATCCGGTCGGCGGGGATGCCGCCCTCACCGATGCGCGCGTCGTCGCGGGCCACGGTCTCCACGGCAGCGCCGTCGCCGGTGACCTCGACCTTGATGTTTCCGGTGGCTGTCGCGCTGCCGTCGTGCAGGCCCTTGACCCGCTTCAGCGGGGTGAAGCGCCAGTCCTCCTCGCGACCGCCGGGGACCTCGAAGGCCTCGACGTCGTAGGAGGTGAAGCGGGAGCCCCGCGACGACTGCGGAACACCGGTTCCGCCGCCGTGCGAGTGCTCTCCGAGGCCGTGCTGGGCGTCGGTCTTGGTGGTGCTCGTCATCTCAGCCGACGGCCCCTTCCATCTGCAGCTCGATCAGTCGGTTCAGTTCCAGTGCGTATTCCATCGGCAGCTCGCGGGCGATCGGCTCGACGAAACCGCGCACGATCACCGCCATCGCCTCGTCCTCGGTCAGACCGCGCTGCATCAGGTAGAACAGCTGGTCATCGCTGACCTTGGACACCGTGGCCTCGTGGCCCATGGACACGTCGTCGGTGCGGACGTCCACGTACGGGTAGGTGTCGGACCGGCTGATGGTGTCGACCAGCAGCGCGTCGCACTTGACGTTCGACGAGGAGTGGTGGGCGCGCTTGGCGACCTTCACCAGACCCCGGTAGGAGGCGCGGCCACCACCGCGGGCGATCGACTTGGACACGATCGTCGAGGAGGTGTGCGGAGCCAGGTGCTCCATCTTGGCGCCCGCGTCCTGGTGCTGGCCCTCACCGGCGAACGCCACCGAGAGCACCTCGCCCTTGGCGTGCTCGCCCATCAGGAACACCGACGGGTACTTCATGGTCACCTTGGAGCCGAGGTTGCCGTCGACCCACTCCATGGTGGCGCCCTCTTCGGCCTTCGCGCGCTTGGTGACCAGGTTGTAGACGTTGGTCGACCAGTTCTGGATCGTCGTGTAGCGGCAGCGGCCGCCCTTCTTGACGACGATCTCCACGACGGCGGAGTGCAGCGAGTCGCTGGAGTAGATCGGCGCGGTGCAGCCCTCGACGTAGTGCACGTAGGCGCCCTCGTCGACGACGATCAGGGTCCGCTCGAACTGGCCCATGTTCTCGGTGTTGATCCGGAAGTAGGCCTGCAGCGGGATGTCCACGTGCACGCCCGGCGGCACGTAGATGAACGAACCGCCCGACCACACCGCGGTGTTCAGCGCGGAGAACTTGTTGTCACCGGCCGGGATGACCGAGCCGAAGTACTCCTTGAACAGCTCCGGGTGTTCCTTCAGACCGGTGTCGGTGTCCAGGAAGATGACGCCCTGGGCCTCGAGGTCCTCGCGGATCTTGTGGTAGACGACCTCCGACTCGTACTGGGCGGCCACACCCGCGACGAGGCGCTGCTTCTCCGCCTCCGGGATGCCCAGCTTGTCGTAGGTGTTCTTGATGTCCTCGGGCAGGTCTTCCCAGGTCTGGGCCTGCTGCTCGGTGGAGCGGACGAAGTACTTGATGTTGTCGAAGTCGATGCCGGACAGGTCGGCACCCCAGTTGGGCATCGGCTTGCGGTCGAACAGCCGCAGCGCCTTGAGCCGGGCCTCCAGCATCCACTCGGGCTCGTCCTTCTTCGACGAGATGTCGCGGACGACGTCCTCGTTGAGGCCACGGCGGGCGCTAGCACCCGCGACGTCCGGGTCGGCCCAGCCGTACTCGTAGCTGCCGACGCTGGCCAGGATCTCGTCCTGGCTCATCTGCTGGTCAGCCGTGGTGGGTGTGCGCTGCTCCGCAGCGGCAGTCATACGGACTCCCCTCCATCAGGAATCGGGGCGGTGTTCGGGTCGGGATCCGCGAACCGCGTGGTCGGCACGTGCGTGGTGCAGACCGAATCGCCGTTCGCGATGGTTGCCAACCGCTGCACGTGGGTGCCGAGTACTTCGGCGAAAGCCGCTGTCTCGGCCTCGCACAGCTGCGGGAAGTCCGCAGCGACGTGCGCCACCGGGCAGTGGTGTTGGCAGAGCTGCTCGCCGCTCGCGACGCTTCGCGTCGAGGCAGCGTAGCCCTCCCTGGTGAGCGCGTCGGCAAGGGCCTCCGCGCGATCAGCCGGGTCGTCGGCGGCGGCCAGCGCCTCGCGGTGGTTGGCCACCAGGGCGGCCATCCGTCGCTCGGCGAACTCGCGCACCGCCTGCTCACCATCGTGTTCGGCGATGAACCGCAGCGCCGCCACCGCCAAGTCGTCGTAGGCGTGCCCGAACCGCGCCCGTCCCACTTCGGTGAGCAGGAAGAGCTTGGCGGGTCGGCCACGACCGCGACGGCTCCGCGGGGAGGCTTCCCGGGTGTAGGCCTCGCCTTCGGCGACCAGCACGTCGAGGTGCCGGCGCACCGCGGTGGGGCTCAGCCCGAGTTCTTCGGCCACCGCCGCAGCGGTGATCGGTCCTCGTTCCAGCAGCAACCGCGCAACCGTGTGCCGGGTGCGCCCGTCGCCGTGCGCACCGGGCTGGGCAGCGTGGCCCTGCTCGGCCGCCGCAGCGGTGGACGTCCCGACGTTTTTCACAACACGAATGTTACCTATTTCGACTCAGCACACCAGGCTGCGGGGCACGCCCGTGAGCTGACTCACGCGATTACGCTTCGTCGTCGTGGCGGCAGGTGAAGCGACGAGCAGACGACCAGCGACCGAAGAAGCAGCGGAACCGCTGGACAGGGGCGAGCGGCGACAGCTCGACGTGGTCCGCCGCTTCGGCACCACCGGCTCGCTGGTGCTGGCCATCGGTTCGATCGGCGCCGGGGCTGCCCCGGTGGACAACCCGTTGTCGGGTGCGCGGCTGATCGGCCTGCCGGTCCGGATGCCGACGGTGGCGATGGCCGCCTGCTGGCTGGGCATCCTGATGATCGTGATCGCCTGGCTGTGGCTGGGCCGGCTGTGCTGGCCTGGTCGCGCCCGGATGCTGTCGGTCACCCAGCTGGCCCGCACGCTGGCGATGTGGGCGCTGCCGCTGGCCCTGGCCCCGCCGCTGTTCAGCACCGACATGTACAGCTACCTGGCGCAGAGCGAGGTCGCCGCGCGCGGCTTCAACCCGTACGTGCTGGGGTCGGCCGCCGCGCTGGGCGTGGACCACCCGTTCACCGCGAACGTGCCCAACATCTGGCGCGACACCCCGTCCCCGTACGGGCCGCTGTTCCTGATGTTCGGCCAGGTCATCTCCCGCATCGTCGGCGACAACGTGGTGTTCGGGGTGCTGGTGTGGCGCGCGGTGATGCTGTGCGGCCTGGCGCTGGCGATCTGGGCGATCCCGCGGCTGGCGCGGCGCTGCGGCGTGCACCCGGCCGCCGCGCTGTGGCTCGGCGCGGCCAACCCGATCGTGCTGTTCCACGTGGTCAGCGGCATGCACAACGAGGCGCTGATGGTCGGCATCATGCTGGCCGCGATCGAGCTGGGCCTGCGGTACCAGACGCTGCCGGGGATGGTCGCCGCCGGCGTGCTGCTGAGCGTGGCGGGGGCGATCAAACCGCCGGGCTGGATCGCGCTCGGCTTCTTCGGCATCTACCTGGCGCTGCGCCGCGGCGGCCGGTTCCGCGACCTCGTGCAGGTGGCGGCGGTGCTCACCGCGGTGTTCCTGGCGACCATGACGGTGATCACGGTCAGCAGCGGCTGGGGCTTGGGCTGGATCGACACCTTCGACGTGCCGAACCGGGTCAAGACGTTCATGGCGCCGCTGACCGCGTTCGGCATGACCGGCGGCGGGCTGAGCACCCTGCTGGGCCTGGGCAACCAGACCGACGCGATGCTGGTCATCACCAAGATCATCGGCTACCTGGTGGTCGCGGTGGTGTGCCTGCGGATGCTGTGGCTGTCCTTCCGCGGCCGCATCGAGCCGCTGGCCGGGCTGGGCATCACGTACCTGACGCTGGCGCTGGCGGTGCCGGTGCTGTGGCCCTGGTACCTGCTGTGGTCGGTGGTGCCGCTGGCGCTGGCCACCAACAACAACCGGTTCCGGGTCACCGCCGCGGTGATCTGCGCCCTGGTGTCGCTGTTCGTGCCGCCGACCGGTGCCGGGTTCCCGCTGCGCGCCTACCAGATCCCGCTGGCCGTGATCGCCGCGCTGATCGCGTTCGCGATCACGCTGTGGCTGGTGCGGGGCAAGGTGCCGGGGCTGCTGCCGACCCGCGGCGGTGTTCGGCCGGTCACGCAATAGGCTTGGACTTCGTGAGCAACGCCGATGGTCCGGCCGTCCAGCTGCGCGGGCTGAAGAAGCGCTTCGGCGACACCGTCGCCGTGGCTGGCCTCGATCTGTGCCTGCCGCGCGGCAGCGTCCTGGCGCTGCTCGGGCCGAACGGCGCGGGCAAGACGACGACCGTGGAGATCTGCGAGGGCTTCCAGCGCCCCGACTCCGGCGAGGTCCGCGTGCTGGGCCTCGACCCGCACACCCAGTCCGAGGCGCTGCGGCCCCGGATCGGCGTGATGCCGCAGGGCGGCGGCGCCTACCCCGGTGTGCGGGCCGACGAGATGCTGGACCTGGTCGCGGCCTGCGCCGCCGATCCGCTGGATCCGGCCTGGCTGCTGGACGTGCTCGGGCTGTCCAACGCGCGCCGCACGCCCTACAAGCGGCTCTCCGGTGGCCAGCAGCAGCGGCTCTCGCTGGCGTGCGCGCTGGTCGGGCGTCCGGAGCTGGTGTTCCTCGACGAGCCCACCGCGGGCCTGGATCCGCAGGCGCGGCGGCTGGTGTGGGACCTGGTCGGCGCGCTGCGCCGCGACGGGGTGAGCGTGCTGCTCACGACGCACCTGATGGACGAGGCCGAGGCGCTGGCCGACCGGGTGGTGATCGTGGACCACGGTCGCGCGGTCGCCGACGGCACCGCCGCGGAGCTGACCGAGCCCGAGGACGGCAAGCAGGAGCTGCGGTTCCGCTCCCAGACCGGGCTGGACCTGAACCTGCTGCTGGCCGCGCTGCCGGAGGACTGCCAGGCCAGCGAGCTGCGGCCGGGCGACTACGTGGTGCGCGGCCAGGTCGACCCGCAGGTGGTGTCCACTGTGACCGCCTGGTGCGCGCAGCACGGGGTGCTGGCGCAGGAGCTGCGGGTGAGCCGCCGCAGCCTGGAGGACGTCTTCCTGGAGCTAACCGGACGGGAGCTGCGATCGTGAACGCCGAGGCCAACGCCGCGCCCCAGCTCGGCGCCCAGTTCCCGGCCGGGACCTTCGCCCCGGCACCGGGCCGGGGCCGCCCGCTGCGGATGCTGCTGGCGCAGACCAAGATCGAGGCGTTGCTGATACTCCGGCACGGCGAGCAGGCGCTGCTGACGCTGATCATCCCGCTGGCGCTGCTGATCGGCCTGAGCACCTTGCACATCGGCGACCTGCCGGAACCGCGGGTCAACTCGGTGATGCCGCGGATCCTGGCGCTGGCGGTGATGTCCACCGCGTTCACCGGGCAGGCCATCGCGCTGGGCTTCGACCGCCGCTACGGCGTGCTCAAGCGGCTGTCGGCGACCGCGCTGCCGCGCTGGACCTTGATCTCCGGCCGGGTGCTCGCAACGCTGCTGGTGGTGGCGTTGCAGGCGGTCGTGCTCGGCGTTGCCGCGGTCCTGCTGGGCTGGTCGCCGGCGATCGCCGGTCTGCTGCCCGCCGTCCCGCTGCTGGTGCTGGGCACGCTCGCCTTCGGCGCGGCCGGGGTGCTGGTCGGCGGCGCGTTGCGGGCCGAGATCGTGCTAGCGCAGGTCGCCGGTCCCGGAAGCGGGTTGCGATGGGGCGTCGGTGTCATGATCGCTGCTGTTCAGAGGTGCTTCGTCGGCTGAGTCGGGGTTGTGC
>NZ_JBEOVY010000239.1:0-12069 GCF_040295745.1 Saccharopolyspora sp. NPDC002686 | reverse complement strand
TCGCCCCCACGGGCGCGGGGGGCCCTGCGGGGGGTTAGTATCACCCACCACACCCCCGCCCCCTCGGTGGACGGTCAGGGCTTGCGGGCCACCGCTCCGGCGATGCAGTACTGGACCGGGGAGAGCGGCTTGAGGCGGGGACCCGTGGGCCACCAGTCCGCGCAGAGCGTCAGACCCGGTTCCACGAACTCCAGACCGTTGAACATCGCCTCGATCTCGGCGCGGGTGCGGAACAGGCCGGTGCCCATCGGGCTGTGCAGGAACGTCTGCTCCATGCGCCGCGCGAGGTCGCTGAACTCGTCGGTCTCCGGGTCCAGGAAGTGGCTGATGCCGACGTAGGAACCCGACGGCAGCGCGTCGATGTACTCGCGCATGATGTCCTGCGGCGGCCGTTCGCCGTCGTAGTGGTGCAGGGTTCCCATCTGGAACAGCGCGATCGGCTCGCTGAAGTCCAGGTGCCTGCGCACCACTTCGTCCTGCAGGATCCGCGCGGGCTCGAAGATGTCGGCCGGGCTGAAGTGGGTCTGGGTGTTCTCCTCCAGCAGCGCGCGCCCGTGCGCGAGCACCACCGGGTCGTTGTCGACGTAGACGACCCGCGAATCGGGCGCGATGCGCTGCGCGACCTGGTGGGTGTTCTCCGCGGTCGGCAGCCCGGAACCGCAGTCCAGGAACTGGGTGACGCCGGTTTCGGCGGCGATGAACCGGGTCGCCCGGATCAGGAACTGCCTGTTGTCCCAAGCGAGCTGGGCCGCTTCCGGGGCGACTTCGCGCACCCGGTGGAAGACTTCGCGGTCCACCTCGTAGTTGTCCTTGCCGCCGAGGAAGGCGTCGTAGACGCGGGCGATGCTGGCCTTGCTGGTGTCGATGTGGATCGGGGTCTCGCCGTCGGAGGCGGCGACATCGGCAGTCATCGAGGTGTCCTCACTGGGCTTTCGTCGGGGGGGAGCGGTCGAGGGTTGCATAGCGTACGAGCTTCGCTGCTCTGAGTAAACGGTCGATGTGCTATCACTGCGTTGAGCAGGTAACGAGGAGGTGCGGCCATGGCCCGGCAGGGTGCTGCCCGCGATGGAAGTCCGACGGCACGGCGCATCATCCTGGGCGCCCAGCTGCGTCGGCTGCGCGAGGCCGCGGAGATCCCGCCCGCGGAAGCGGCGAAGGCCATCCGGGGTTCGGAGTCCAAGATCAGCCGGATGGAGCTGGGCCGGGTTTCGCTGAAGGAACGCGACATCGAAGACCTGCTCACCCTCTACGGCGTGCACGATCCCGCCGAGCGCGAGCACTTCATGCAGCTGGTCACCGATTCCCGGCAGCCGGGTTGGTGGAACCGGTACGCCGAGTCGATGCCCCCGTGGTTCCAGGACTACGTGGGCCTGGAGGGCGTCGCGGCGCGGATCCAGACCTACGAGCTGCAGTTCATCCCGGGATTGCTGCAGACCGAGGACTACGCGATGGCGCTGGCCAGTTCGGGGCATCCGTCGCTGGCCGACGACGACACGCGCCGGCGGGTGTCGGTGCGGATGACGCGCCAGAAGCTGCTGGACAGCCCGGACGCCCCGCGGCTGTGGGCGGTCATCGACGAATCCGTGCTGCACCGCCCGATCGGCGGCCCCGCGGTGCTGCGCGCGCAGATCGACCACCTGCTGGAGATGACGAAGCGGCCCAACATCGCGCTGCAGGTCGTGCCGTTCGCGCTGAGCGGGTACGCGGCGGAGGGTTCGTTCACCATGCTGCGCTTCGCCGAGCCCGAACTGCCGGACGTCGTGTACTTGGAGCACCTCAGCGGCGCGCTGTACCTGGACAAGCGGGAAGAGATCGAACGATACAGTCGTACACTCGATCGGCTGATGGTCGATGCCCGGACTCCGGAGCAAACCCGGCAAATGCTGAGGAAAATCCAGGTTTCACTCTGAACCACCGCCACGCCGCGCACGCTGAGTGATCGTCTTGTTGCGGAACGCTGTGGTACCGTTCGCGCAATGGCGTATGCAATTGCATGTGCAGCCGATCCAGGGAGACCTGATGAACGGTAGGTTCGAAGTCCCCGTCACCGCCCTACCGGGCGTGAGCTGGCGAAAGTCCCAGCACAGCGGCAAGTGGGGCAACTGCGTCGAACTCGCGGCGCTGTCCGACGGCACCATCGCGATGCGCCAGTCGCGCGAGTCCGACGGCACCGCGCTGATCTACACCAGAGCCGAGCTGGCCGCTTTCCTGAGCGGCGCCAAGGACGGTGAGTTCGATGACCTCGTCCGTTGAGGACCAGTCCAGCATCCGGCTGCGCGAGCTCGTGGCCCGCGGATTCCGCCTGATGCCGCCGGTGCGCGACGCCGACGGCGAGCTCATGGCCCTGATCTACGTGCGCCCGCACGGGGACATCGTCGACGTCGTCGAGCTCCGCGGAGAGGACGACGTCCGAGCAGCCCGCGTCTCGCAGGAGCACGGCCTCACCGCGGCGAACACGACCCGCGCGCAGTGGCACACCGCCGGAGAAGCCTGCGAGGTCCTCGACCAGGTCCTCGCGCTCCCGGACCGCCTGATCGTCGCCCGCGCCTGACTCCGCGCAGCCCCTCCCTGAGCCGACGGCAGATCGGCGGGGCGGAGCGAACGGACCGTCCGCGCCGCCTTTCGAGGCATTCGGTCCGTTCGCTCCGCACCCACCCAGGTCAGGGCAGGCGCGCCAGGAGCGTGGTCGCCTGCTCCGCGAAGGATCCCTCCTCGGTGCGGACCGCCCGGTCCAGCAGCTCGCGGGCCTCCTCGATCTCGCCGCGCCGGTAGCGGAATTCGGCGACGCGGTAAGCCGCTTCGGCGATGAGCTCGGCGTCCTCGGTGTTGGCGAGGGTGTACTCGTAGTGCCGCGCCGCTTCCGCGTGCTCTTCGCGCCAGTAGTGCATTTCCGCCAGGTGCGCCGAAGCCAGCGCCGCCGACGGGTGGCCGAGGTCGATCAGCGCTTGGAACCACGGCATCGCCGCTTCGATGTCCCGGCGGCGCTTGGCGATCACGCCGAGGTTCATCGCGCCCTTCGCCGACAGCTCCGGGTCGTCGGACTCCCACGCCCGCAGGCTCCACCCGCGCGCTTCCTCGTCGTCCTCCGCCTGGTAGGCGATCGCGGCGAGTTCCAGCAGGGCCTGCCCCGCGTAGAAGTCGTCCGGGGCGGCCTGGATCAGCTGCCGGAAGGTCTGCTGGGCCTGCGCCACCTCGCCTTCCTTGTTCAGCGACTGGGCCAGCGCGTAGACCGCCATCGGGGAGAACTTCTCGTCGGCGTCGTCGGCCGCTTCGCGGAACAGCTCGATCGCCCCGGCCGTGTCGCCTTCGTCGCGGCGCTTGAGACCGAGCATCGCCTTCATCGCCGAGCCCAGGACTTCGTCCGGGCGCTGCATGAGCTCTTCGGCCGCCGCCGGGTCGTCCTCGGACAGGATCTCCACCAGCCGGAACTTCGCCACCGATGCGGAGCTCTCGTCGCCGTTGTCGAGCACCCACTCGTAGGTCTGCTTCGCGCTGGTGAGCTCACCGCGGCGCTGCAGCACGTCGCCCAGCGCCAGCACCGCGGCAGGTTCCGGTTCCGGCGCACCGATCTCCACCGCGCAACGCAGGTAGACCAGTGCGGAATCGGTGTCGTCGGCGTTGAGGAACTCGGTTCCCGCATCGAAGGCCCATTCCGCGACGTCGCGTTCGGGCACCACTTCGGCCAGGCGCCGCAACGTGTCCGCCGCTGCGGCGTGCTCCCCGCCCGAATGCTGCTGCTCCAGCGCCACGCGAGCGTTGTGCAGCGCGTCCTCGCTCAAGCCTTCGTGGGTCGCGTGAGCAGCGGCTTTCACGTAGGCGTTGACCGCGCCGGGCAGGTCGCCCTCTTCGTGGCGGATCATGCCCAGGCCCATCTCGCCGCGCGCCGCGATGTCCGGGTTGCCGGACCGGCTGACGCGTTCGTACTCGATGCCGGCCGCGTCACGATCACCTTGCGCCAGGAGCATGTTCGCCAGTCGGCTCCGCGCCGCCTCGGACTGCTCCGGCACGTCGAGCGCCGCCGCCGCGCCGAACCAGCGGATCGCCTCGTCCAGCTCCTCGGCCCGCGATGCGCGCTCACCGAGCCAGAGCATCGCGACGATCGCGGTGTCCGGGTGGTCCGAACCGGACGCGCGGTCCAGCAGTTCGCGGGCGGCTTCGGCGGTTTCGCCGACCTGCGCGATGCGGCGGTGCAGCGCGTCGCCGAACTGCTCGGGTGATTCGGCGGCCGCTTCCGCCTGGTCCCAGGCGCGTCGCGCCTCGACCGGGTCGCCGGACTCGTGGTGCAGCTGTCCGAGCAGCACACCGGCGTCCAGCGCGGGAATCCCGGTGCCCGCGCCGAAGGCGTTCCGGCACGCGGACTTCGCACCTTCGACGTCGTTGAGCCGCGCGAGCAGCTGCGCCAGCAGCACGCCGGCGTGCCCACCGCGTTCCGGGTCCGCCACGGCGCGGCGGTACCAGGCCAGCGCGATCGCGTGCTCCTGCTGCTGTTCAGCGAGGTGACCGAGCTGCGCCTGACCGCGGGGCGCCAGATCCGGGTGCCCGTGGTCGGCGACCATGCGGAAGAACGCCCGCGCCTCGGCCCGGTCCTCCACCGCCATCCCGAAGTCCAGGCCCAGCTCGGAGCAGATCCGCAAGTCGTCGCCGGACACCTCGGCCAGCACCGACGCCGCGTCGGCCACGTCGCCCCACGCCGCGCACCAGAAGTCGGCGACCCGCGGCGAGTCGAAGTGCTCGGCGATCGCCGCCCGCGCCCCGTCGACGTCGCCCTCCCCCATCAGCCGATATCCGCGCTGCTCAGCGGTTTCGGTGCCCATCGCCTGGTGCACGCGGAGCGTGACGTCCGGGTCGTCGAAGGCCAGGGCCTGCTCGTAAGCGGCCCGCGCCCCGGCGTCGTCCCCGTTGTCCCGCCGCAGGTTGCCGAGCTCCAACGCGGCGTGCGCCTGGATCTCCGCGACTCCGGAAGCGATCGCGGCCGCGTAAGCGTCCTCGGCGAGGTCTGTTTCTCCGCGCTTGGCGAGCAAAGGCGCGCGGTAGGCGGTCGCCAGGGCTACCTCGTTGCGGTCCCCCACCGACGCTGCGCGCTCGAACGCCGCCAACGCGCCATCGACGTCGTCCCGCTCGTCGCGGAGCACGCCCAGCCGCAGCGCGGCCTCACCGGCGTTCTCGGTGTCCCCGGCCGCGACTTCGGCCAACTGCGCCTCGGCGCCGTCCAGATCACCGTCGTTCTGCAGCAGCTCCGCGAGGCTGGACCGGGCAACGGCGGCTTCGTGCGGCTTGTCCCCGCTCGCCGCCCGCTCCCAAGCCTCGCGAGCCCCTGCCTTGTCCCCGTTCTCGTTGCGCAGCGCGCCGAGGAACAGCAGCGCTTCCTGCTGCCGATCGGGGTGACCGGCATCGGCCACCAGCGATAACGCTTGGCCGGTGAACTCGACATCGCCCAGCGCCTGGTGCTGGTGCGCCAGGTTCAAGCACAGTTCGGTCGCGCTCTCGTGCAGTTCCGGCTCTTCGGCCAGCTCGGCGAGAACAGCGCCCGCGCGCTCGAGATCGCGCCGGATCGCGTGCGCGCCGAAAACCGCAAGCGCTTCGACGTCCGACTCCGAGCCCGCGGCCTGGTCGAAGCACTCCGACGCGGCGTCGAAATCAGCGGAGAGCACCAACTTCTCGCCCAGCAGGTAGGACGCGCGGGGCCCGAACTCGGGGTGACCGCTGGCGATGGTGGTCCGGTAGAGCGCCTCGAGCTCCTCGTCACGGCCGGCGATGCGGTAGAGCATCGCGAGCCTGCCGAACACCTCGGCCAGCAACGACGGATATCCCGCGGCAGCGGCGGTGGCGAACGCCGTGATCACGTCCTCCGGCTCGCCGTGCTCGACCAGCAGGTCGCCGAGCTGCGCCGCCGACCACGGCAGCAGCAGCGGATGCCCGCCGTCGACGATCCGCTCCAGCAGCCGCACCGCGTCGTCCGTCCGCTGCTCGCGGACCAGCCAACCGGCCAGCAGCTGACCGGCCTTGGTCCACACCAGCTGGTTCGGCGATTCGACCAGCTCGCCCAGCAGCTCCACCGCGGAGGTGACGTCGGTGGTCAGCAGCAGTTCGGCCTGCACCAGCAGCGCCAGGTCGCGCACCTGCGGATCAGCGGCGAGCGCGTCCAGCCCGCCGTCCTCGTCGTGCTCGAGGCGGAAGAGCGCTTCGAGCACGGGACGCGCAGCGGGCTCGTCGATCAACGCGCGGCGGAATGCGGCGTCCTGCGCGAGCGAGCCCTCGTCGGCGGTCAAAGCGCGCTGCAGGGTCCGGCGGGCCTGTTCGGCGTCGCCGGAGACCGCCTCCAGCAGGCCGAGCGAGTTGGCCGCCATCACCGACCACATCCGCACGTCCATGTCGATGACCTGCTGGTACGCCAGGCGCGCGGCGTCCGGGTCACCGGCGCCTGCCGCCTGGTGGGCGCGCATCGCGAGCTGCCTGGCGTCGTCCCCGGCCGGGTCCTGCTGCGCGTCGACGACGTCCATCATGGACAGTGCGAGTTCGGCCTGGTGCGCGACGCGCGCGTCCTCGGCCTGCGCGGCCCGGCGGAACGCCGTCGCGGCCTCCTCCGCATCACCGTGCTCGTACTGGAGAACGCCGAGGTTGTAGGCCGCCAGCGGCGCCTTGTCCGGGTGCTCGGAAGCCAGGACCCGCCCGAAGCTCTCGATCGCCCCGGCGACATCGCCCTCGTCGCGCTGCAGCTCGGCCAGCACGCCCCACGCCTCGACGGAGAAGTGCGGGTGCCGGGTGTTGATCACCCGCTGGTAGATCTCGCGCGCCTGGTCCGGCTGCTCCAGCGCGCGCAGCTGCATGCCGAGGTGGATCAGCGCGTGCAGCCGGATGCCCGGGCGCGGGTCGTCGGCCGCGGCCCGGAACGCCTCGGCCGCTCCCGCCGCGTCACCCAGGTCCTCCAGCACCCCGCCCAGCAGCACATGCCCCCAGCCGAGGTGCTCGGGGTGGCGGTAGGCGATGATCCGCTCGGCCAGCCGCCGCGCGGTTTCCGGCTCCTCGGCGTGCAGCGCGTAGAGCTTCGCCGCGCCCAGCGATCCGAAGTTCTGGTGCCCGCTGTCCAGCAGCCGCTGCAAGATCGGCTCGGCGTCGTCGTGGCGCCCCTGCTCCAGCAGCGAGCACGCCTGCTCGTAGGCGACCTGGAGGTACCGGTCGGTGGAGCGCTCACCGGGCTCGGGCAGCTCGAGCTCCGAGGCGATCTCGACGACCCCGGGGTCGCTGCTGGTCAGCGCCCGATCACGGGCTTCCCGGGCACCCTCGACATCGCCGAGCATGTGCAGCACCTGGGCCAACAGCGCATCGGCGCGACCAGCGGCGTCCGGGTCGGCGCCGTCGGCGGCGAAGCGCAGCACGGCTTGGGCTGCGGTCAGGTCGTCGGCTTCGAACAGCAGCAGGCCTAAGGAGATCGCGGCGATCTGGGCGTAGATCGGATGCCCGGAGTCGATGGCCCGCTGGTACATCGCGCGGGAGCGCTCGGGGTCGTCGAGCTCGCCGAGCAGCCCGCCCAGCAAGCACGCGGCGTGCGCTGCGGCGTCGAAGTCGCCGTCGTCGAGGACGGTGCTCAGCTCCCGCTCCGCGGCGGCGAGGTCACCACTGCCCCACAGCTTCCGAGCTGTGGTGACCCGCTGTTCCCACAATGACACGCCGCGCCTCCGATCAGGTGATCATCGATCGCGGCGAGGATATCGGTCCGCCGCACCTGTTACGGCCCGTCCCCTGGACCGAAAAAGCCGACGAAGATCACCTGCCTCGGACGCAACCGAACACCCCCGCCGAACGTCCAACAACACCCGAACGCACATCTGTCCACAAGGGACAAATGCGCCGGAGGTGCCTTTCTGCAGGTGGTGGACCGTGAGCACTTTGTGTCGCTATGGCAACAAAAAGTACTCACGGATCCTGAGCAGGCAAAACGCTCCGATTGGGCGGATTCCCGAGTTCGGGGACCGTCCGCAGGCGCAGAAGAGCGGGCCGCCCGCTTTCGCGGACGGCCCGCTCCCGTCGAAATTCCGCGGCGCGAACGCCTGGGTCAGCGCGCCAGCTTCTCCAAGCGCGCCTGGCCCTCCTGGAACTGGTTCAGGTCGGTGTTGCCGCTGATGCCGGCAACGCTGCCCTGGTCGGTGTACTGCCAGAAGTGCCAGTTGCTGAAACCGTTGGGCACGGACGGGCTGTCCACGCCGTAGGAAGCCAGCCACAGCGGGTGCCCGTCGAAGCTGTTGGTGCTGCCCATGCACTCCCGCCAGAACGACGGGTTGGCGTAGATGACCGGCTCCTTGCCGGTGCGCTCCTTGACCTTGTCGTTGAAGGTCTTGGTCCACTGGTGCATCTGGTCCACCGACATCCCGTAGCAGCCGCCCGAGTTCGGGTCGACCTCCAGGTCCAGCACCGGCGGCAGGGTCTTGCCGTCGGCCTGGTAGTCGGCGACGTCGAGGAACCGGTTGGCCTGCTCCTCGGCGGACGAGTCGCTCGGCCGCGCGAAGTGGTAGGCACCGGCGATCAGCCCGGCGGCCTTGGCCCCGTGGTACTGCTCGCTGTATCGCGGGTTGGAGAAGCTGGTGCCGTCGGTGGCCAGCACGAAGGTGAACTTCTTGCCGTCCGCGGCGACCTTGCCCCAGTCGATGGGCCCGTTGTGGTTGGACACGTCGATGCCCTCGACCGGCGGGCCGAGCGGGGCCTCCGGCTCGGGCGCCGGAGCCGCTGGAGCGGCGTCGCGCGGCTCCGCCTGCTGCGGAGGGGGAGCTTGCTGCAGCGTGGCGTGCTGTTCCAGGGTGGCCTGCTTGTCGGGAGCGGCCTCCTGGATCGGGGCGGCCATCGCGGCCTCTTCGATCTGGGGCTTGGCCGGGCCGGCGACGGCGGTGCCGATCACCAGGCCGACGACGCCGACGGCTGCGACCGCGGCGCCCGCCTGCATCGAACGAGTGCGCGAAGCCCGCACGACGGGCTCGGGGAGCTTTTCCTGAACCGCGGCAACGTGCGGCGCAACCCTCTCCCGGAAGCGCCGCACCGCCGGAGCGTCCTGGACCCGCCGCAGCAGCGGGGCCAGCCACTGCACGAGGCGCTCGACCAGCGGCGCGAGCCACGCGCGAACGCGGTCCGCGGCCACGCGCAGGGCCTGGTCGACCCGCTGGGCAGAGGAGGGGGAGCTCTGCTTCGGGGTGGAAGCGTTGTCGAAGTTTTCGGGGGATCTCGGTTGGTCGGAGTTTTCGGGGTTCACGAGTCCCCACACTCCAGCACGGAGCGTGTACCGACATCGAGGTTTGTACGTGCCCGAGTACCTAGTTTAACCCCTTCGAGCTACAGCACTCGCTTGATCCGTCACGGTTCGTGACAACAGTGCGTCACGCTCCGAGATCCCGGCGGCCCAGGTCACAAGCCCTCCGGCTCCGCCACGCAGCACCGCAGTTTCAATTGAAACTGCGATCCGCCGTGCCTGGGGTTCGCAGTTTCAATTGAAACTGTGGTCCATCGGGCCCGACGACGGCCGGTGACCGGACCACCCCGATGAGCAGCATCCCGACACGCCGACGCGAGTGCGGACGTAGCCTGCGAGCCCGGTCCGGCACAATGTCCGGTCGGATCTGGCGAAGATCGCAGAGAAGGCGGAATCAGCATCGTGACGACTGTTCATCAGAAGATCGCCGAGGAGCTCGGCGTCCGCGAGCGCCAGGTGCAGTCCGCCGTCGAGCTGCTCGACGGCGGGGCGACTGTGCCCTTCATCGCCCGCTACCGGAAGGAAGCGACCGGCGCCCTCGACGACGCCCAGCTGCGCACGCTCGAAGAGCGCCTGCGCTACCTGCGCGAACTCGAAGAGCGGCGCACGACGGTGCTGGACTCGATCCGGTCCCAGGGCAAGCTCACCGACGAGCTCGAGGCGCAGATCACCGAGGCCGACTCGAAGGCGCGGCTGGAGGACATCTACCTCCCCTACAAGCCCAAGCGCCGCACCAAGGCCCAGATCGCGATCGAGGCGGGCCTCGAGCCGCTGGCGGACAAGCTGCTGGCCGACCCGAACAACGACCCGCAGCAGAACGCGGCCGAGTTCGTCGACGCCGACAAGGGCGTCGCCGACGCGCAGGCCGCGCTGGACGGCGCGCGGTCGATCCTGGTGGAGCGCTTCTCCGAGGACGCCGACCTGATCGGCGAGCTGCGCGAGAAGGTCTGGGCGCGCGGCCGGGTGGTCTCCAAGGTCCGCGAGGGCAAGGAGGAGGAAGGGGCGAAGTTCGCCGACTACTTCGAGTTCTCCGAGCCGTTCACCGACCTGCCCTCGCACCGCATCCTGGCGCTGTTCCGCGGTGAGAACGAGGAGGCGCTGGAGTTGTCCCTGGAGCCGGACGACGGTTCCGAACAGGTCGGCCCGACCGACTACGAGCTGCGCATCGCCCAGCAGTTCGGCATCGCCGACCAGGGCCGCCCGGCCGACAAGTGGCTGTCGGACGTGGTCCGCTGGGCGTGGCGGACCCGCATCCTGACCCGCCTGAGCGTGGACATGCGGCTGCGGCTGCGGCAGAACGCCGAGGACGAGGCGGTCCGGGTGTTCGCGGCCAACCTGCGCGACCTGCTGCTGGCCGCGCCCGCGGGCTCTCGCGCCACGATGGGCCTGGACCCGGGCTTCCGGACCGGCGTGAAGGTCGCGATCGTGGACGGCACCGGCAAGGTCGTCGCCACCGACACGATCTACCCGCACCAGCCGCAGCGGCAGTGGGACCAGGCGCTGGCCAAGCTGGCGACGCTGGCCAAGGAGCACTCGGTCGACCTGATCGCGATCGGCAACGGCACGGCCTCCCGCGAGACCGACAAGCTGGCCGGCGAGCTGATCAGCCAGAACCCGGATCTGAAGCTCACCAAGATCTCGGTGTCCGAGGCGGGCGCGTCGGTGTACTCGGCTTCGGCTTACGCCTCGCGCGAGCTGCCGGACCTCGACATCTCCCTGCGCGGCGCGGTGTCCATCGCCCGCCGCCTGCAGGACCCGCTGGCGGAGCTGGTGAAGATCGACCCGAAGTCGATCGGTGTCGGCCAGTACCAGCACGACGTGTCGGAGACGAAGCTGTCGCGTTCGCTGGACGCGGTGGTCGAGGACTGCGTGAACGCGGTGGGCGTGGACGTCAACACGGCGTCGGCCCCGCTGCTGACCCGCGTGTCGGGCATCAGCGAGACGCTGGCGGGCAACATCGTCCAGCACCGCGACACCAACGGCCCGTTCCGCACCCGCACGACGCTCAAGGACGTGGCGCGCCTGGGCCCGAAGGCGTTCGAGCAGTGCGCGGGCTTCCTGCGCATCCCGGACGGCGACGACCCGCTGGACTCCTCCGCGGTGCACCCGGAGGCCTACCCGGTGGTGCAGCGGATCATGGGCAGCACCGGCACGGAGATCCGCGAGCTGATCGGCAACGCCCGGGTGCTGAAGTCGGTGCGGCCGCAGGACTTCGTGGACGACAACTTCGGTCTGCCGACGGTCACCGACATCCTCGCCGAGCTCGACAAGCCGGGCCGCGACCCGCGCCCGGAGTTCAAGACGGCGTCCTTCGCCGAGGGCGTGGAGAAGATCGCAGACCTCAAGCCGGGCATGACCCTGGAGGGCGTGGTCACCAACGTGGCGGCCTTCGGAGCCTTCGTGGACGTGGGCGTCCACCAGGACGGCCTGGTCCACGTCTCGGCGATGTCGAAGAACTTCGTCAACGACCCCCACGACGTCGTCAAGTCCGGAGAGATCGTCCGCGTCAAGGTCCTCGACGTCGACATCCCCCGCAAGCGAATCTCCCTGACCCTCCGCCTCGACGACGAGCCCGGAGCCGGCGGCAAGCCGGAGCGAGACACCAACCGAGGCGGCGGCCGAGGCCAAGGCGGCGGCAACCGCAACGGCGGAGGCCGGAGCAACGGCAACCGAAACGGCCAGGGCGGCCGAAACGGAGGCCAGAACCGAGGCGGCCAAGGCCGCGGAGGCCAGCGAAGCGCCCCGTCCGGCGCAATGGCCGACGCCCTCCGAAAGGCCGGCTTCGGCAAGTGACACAAGCGAAGGGCGCCTTGACCAGAACAACCGGTCAAGGC
>NZ_JBEOVY010000238.1:0-12103 GCF_040295745.1 Saccharopolyspora sp. NPDC002686 | reverse complement strand
ATTGAAACTGCGGGTCCGCCGTGGGTGGGATCTGCAGTTTCAATTGAAACTGTGGTCCACATGGTGGGAACTGGGCCCGGGAGGGGTCGGGGAACGAGACGACCTCCGGTGCGTCGGGTGATCCGATGCGCCGGAGGTCGTTCGCGTGTTCCTGCCGGGAGGTCAGACCTTCTCGTCGACCTTGCGGACCTCGCCGGTGCGGAGCTTGGCCTTGTAGGACGCCAGCTCCCGCTTCACCACCGGGATCATGATGTACAGGCCGCCGATGTTGAACAGCGCCAGCGCGAACAGCACCGCGTCGGCGAAGTCGAGCACGCTGCCCAGCGTCAGCACCGAACCCACCACGGTGAAGGTGCAGAAGATGACGTTGTAGACGCGCTCCTTGGTCTTGCTCTTGCCGAACAGGTAGCACCAGGCCTTCTGGCCGTAGTAGCCCCAGGTGATGATCGTGGAGATCGCGAACAGCGCGACCGCGACGGTCAGCACGTACGGGAACCACGGCAGCACGGTGGCGAAGGACTCCGAGGTGACGGTGACGCCGTCCGGGGTGTCCCCGCCGTTGAGCACGGTCTGCTGCGCGTCCGTCCAGAACTGCGTGTTGGCGATGACGATGGTCAGCGCCGTCATGGTGCAGACGATGACGGTGTCGATGAACGGCTCCAGCAGCGCGACCAGCCCCTCGGTGACCGGGTGCTTGGTCTTCACCGCCGAGTGCGCGATCGGCGCCGAGCCCAGGCCCGCCTCGTTGGAGAACGCGGCGCGCTGGAAGCCGACGATCAGCACGCCGATCATCCCGCCGAACCCGGCCTCCGGGGTGAACGCGCCGGTGATGATCTCGCCGATCGCGCTGGGCACGGTGTCGTAGTTGACGCCGATGACGGTGAGGCAGGCGAGCACGTAGACCACGGCCATGGCCGGGACCAGGCGGCTGGTGACCGCGCCGATGGACCTGATGCCGCCGATGATCACCGAGCCGATCAGCACCGCCAGCAGCACGCCGAAGATCAGCGCCGCGCCGTCGGAGCCGAGCAGGCCGGTGTCGCCGCCGGTGACGTTGCGCAGCTGCGCGAAGGTCTGGTTGGCCTGGAACATGTTCCCACCTGCGATGGCGAAGAACAGGATCATGACCGCGGCGAGCACGGCCAGCACCTTGCCCAGCGACGCGCCGAACGCGTTCGGGATGCGTTCCGCGATGCCCTTGCGCAGGTAGTGCATCGGGCCGCCGGAGACGGTGCCGTCGGCGTCGATCTCCCGGTACTTCACGCCCAGGGTGCACTCGACGAACTTGGTCGCCATGCCGAGCAGGCCGCAGACGATCATCCAGAAGGTCGCGCCCGCGCCACCGATGGTCACCGCGACGCCGACGCCGGCGATGTTGCCGAGGCCGACGGTGCCGGACAGGGCCGAGGCCAGCGCCTGGAAGTGGTTGATCTCGCCGGGTTCGCTCTTGTCGGTGTACTTCCCGCGGACCAGGTCGATGGCCAGCTTGAAGGACCGGACCTGGATGAACCCGAAGACCGCGGTGAACACCGCGGCGGCGATCACCAGCCAGGCCACGATCCACGGGAAGGTCACGCCGAAGACCGTGAGCTCGCCGAAGACGATGTTGGAGAAGCCCTCGGAGATCGGGTTGAAAACGGTGTTGATGGCGTTCTCTATGCCAGAGAGCGCGCCGCCCTCTTCGGCAGCCAGGACGAGCTGGCCGTCCGGCGCTGTCGTAGTGGTCATGGCGCAATAGCTAAAACGGGTGAAATGTCCCGGGCAAGCCCTCTTTGTGACATTCGTCGAAAATGAGACCGCTTCGTGTTGTACGGATCACATCCCAAGATTGAGCGGAACCAGCTCAACTTTTCTATCGTTGTCTGTGTAGACATGGCGGTTGCAGGGCAAGATGTCCTGGTAGGAGCCAGCGGCGACGAGGTGGAGGAATGGACGCGTTCAACCCGACGACCAAGACCCAGCAGGCGATCTCCTCGGCGGTGCAGGCCGCGACGGTGGCCGGCAACCCGGACGTCAGCCCCGCGCACCTGCTCGGCGCGCTGCTCGCCCAGGGCGACGGGCTGACCGCACCGCTGCTCACCGCGGTCGGTGCCGAGCCGTCGGTAGTGCACCGCGAGCTCGACCAGCTGATCAACAAGCTGCCCACCGCCAGCGGCAGCACGGTGTCCGCCCCGCAGCTGTCCCGCGACGCGGTCCGCGCGCTCACCCACGCCCAGCGGTTGGCGACCGAGATGGGCGACGAGTACGTCTCCACCGAGCACCTGCTGGTCGGCCTGGCCGCTGAAGGCGGCCGCGTCGCCGACCTGCTCAAGCAGCACGGCGCCACGCCCGAGGCGCTGACCGAGGCCTTCGGCAAGGTGCGCGGCTCCGCGCGCGTGACCAGTCCGGACCCGGAGGGCACCTACAAGGCCCTGGAGAAGTACGGCCAGGACCTCACCGACCGCGCGCGCAAGGGCGAGCTGGACCCGGTGATCGGCCGCGACACCGAGATCCGCCGCGTCGTGCAGGTGCTCTCGCGCCGCACCAAGAACAACCCGGTCCTCATCGGCGAGCCCGGTGTCGGCAAGACCGCGATCGTGGAGGGCCTGGCCCAGCGCATCGTCGCCGGTGACGTGCCGGAATCGCTGCGCGGCAAGCGCGTGGTGTCGCTGGACCTCGGCTCGATGGTCGCCGGGGCGAAGTACCGCGGCGAGTTCGAGGAGCGGCTCAAGGCGGTGCTCAAGGAGATCACCGACTCGGCCGGGCAGGTCATCACCTTCATCGACGAGCTGCACACCATCGTCGGCGCCGGTGCCAGCGGCGAGGGCGCGATGGACGCCGGGAACATGATCAAGCCGATGCTGGCCCGCGGCGAGCTGCGGATGGTCGGCGCGACCACGCTCGACGAGTACCGCCAGCACATCGAGACCGATGCCGCGCTGGAGCGCCGGTTCCAGCAGGTGCTGGTCGGCGAGCCGAGCCCGGAGGACGCGGTGGCGATCCTGCGCGGGCTCAAGGAGCGCTACGAGGTCCACCACGGCGTGCGGATCACCGACGGCGCGCTGGTCGCCGCCGCCACCCTGTCCGACCGCTACATCACCGCGCGCTTCCTGCCGGACAAGGCGATCGACCTGGTCGACGAGGCCGCGTCGCGGCTGCGCATGGAGATCGACTCGCGGCCGGTGGAGATCGACGAGGTCGAACGCGCCGTGCGACGGCTGGAGATCGAGGAGATGGCGCTGTCCAAGGAGGACGACCCCGCCTCCTTGGAGCGGCTGGCCGCGCTGCGCGCCGAACTCGCCGACCGGCGCGAGAAGCTGTCCGAGCTGACCGCGCGCTGGCAGCAGGAGAAGGAGTCCATCGACGTCGTCCGCGACCTGAAGACGCAGCTCGAGCAGCTGCGCGGCGAGTCCGACCGCGCCGAGCGCGACGGCGACCTGGGCAAGGCCGCCGAGCTGCGCTACGGCCGGATCCCGCAGCTGGAGAAGGAGCTCGACGCGGCCACCGCGGCGCAGTCCGAGCGCAAGGCGATGCTGCAGGAGGAGGTCACCGCCGACGACGTCGCGGACGTGGTGAGCTCCTGGACCGGCATCCCCGCCGGTCGGCTGCTGGAGGGCGAGACCGCGAAGCTGCTGCGGATGGAGGAAGCGCTCGGCGCCCGCGTGGTCGGGCAGGCCGAGGCGGTGCGCGCGGTGTCCGACGCGGTGCGCCGCACCCGCGCCGGGGTCGCCGACCCGGACCGCCCCACCGGATCGTTCCTGTTCCTGGGCCCGACCGGTGTCGGCAAGACCGAGCTGGCCAAGGCGCTGGCCGGGTTCCTGTTCGACGACGAGCGTGCGATGGTCCGCATCGACATGAGCGAGTACGCCGAGAAGCACTCGGTGGCCCGGCTCGTCGGCGCGCCGCCCGGGTACGTGGGCTACGACCAGGGCGGGCAGCTGACCGAGTCGGTGCGCCGCAGGCCCTACTCGGTGGTGCTGTTCGACGAGGTGGAGAAGGCCCACCAGGACGTCTTCGACGTGCTGCTGCAGGTCCTCGACGACGGTCGGCTCACCGACGGCCAGGGCCGCACGGTGGACTTCCGGAACACGATCCTGGTGCTGACCTCGAACCTCGGCTCGCAGGCGATCGCCGACCCGAACCTGACCGAGCAGGAGCGCGACGACGCGGTGCGCTCGGTGGTGCGCAAGCACTTCAAGCCGGAGTTCCTGAACCGCCTGGACGACGTGGTGGTGTTCCACGCGCTGTCCACCGAGGAGCTGACGTCCATCGTGGACATCCAGGTGGACCACCTCGCCCGGCGCCTGTCCCAGCGCCGGCTGACCCTCGACGTCCAGCCGGCGGCCCGGGATTGGTTGGCCCTCAACGGTTTCGACCCGGTCTACGGGGCCCGGCCGCTGCGCCGCCTGGTCCAGTCGGCCATCGGCGACCAGCTGGCCCGCAAGCTCCTGGCGGGCGACATCCGGGAGGGCGACAAGATTCTCGTCGACACCGCGGACGACAACGAGTCCCTCGTGGTGTCCGCCGAGAGCTGACGCTCCACAGTGGATTGGAGGGCGCCTTCGCGAACGCGGAGGCGCCCTCCGGTCAGCGGTGCAGGTAGGTGGAAGCGACCGCTGTCGCAGCGAAGAGGGCTGCTGCTGAGGCGAAGACGACCGTTGCCGCGGTGAGGCCGAAGAAGGTGCTGACCACACCGAGGGTGACGCTCGGGACTCCTGCCGACAGGTAGGCGACCACGTAGATCAGCGCCGAGGTGCCCGCGCGGTGCTCCGGGGAGGCCAGGCCGGTCAGCATCCGCATGCCGCCCATGAACATCACGCCCCAGCCGGTGCCCAGAACGGCTGCCGCGGCGAAGAAGACGAGCGGTTGGTGCTCGACCGTCGAGGTCGCGATCCCGGCCAGCCCGAGGATCATCACCGGGCCGCCGATCCGCACCGCGCGGCGGGCGTCGACGCCGGACAGGACCAGCTGGGAGAGGCCGCCGAAGCCGGCCAGGGCCGCGACCGTCGCACCGCCGATCAGGTAGGGGCTGCCGTGGACCATGCCCTTGGCGACGGACGGGCCGAGGGACATGAACATCCCGCCGACGATCCAGGACGCGAGCAGCGTGGTGGCCATCAGGGCGAACGCCACGCCCTTGCCGGCCGGGACGGTCGGGCGCTGCGGGCGCAGCACCTCGCGCAGCGAGCCGCGCTGCGCGACCGGTTCCGGCATGGCCAGCACGCCGGGGATCGCCACCGCGAAGCCGAGGACGAGCAGCAGGTAGCTGGTCAGCGTCGGGCCGGGCACGTACTGCACCAGCGCTCCGGCGATCAGCGAGCCCAGGGCCATGCCGAAGGCCGCCGCCACGCCGTTGACCAGCGCTCCGCGGTTCGTCCCGGGGCGTTGGAAGTCCAGCAGCGAGCCGCTGATCGCGCTGGTCACCACGCCGGTCGCCAGACCCTGCAGAGCACGCCCCGCGTACAGCCAGCCGACGCTCGGCGCGAACGCGAGCAGCAGCATCGAGACGATCTCCATGGCGACCGAGACCAGGAGCACCGGGCGCCGGCCGACGTGGTCGGACAGCGAGCCGAACATCAGCAGCGCGACCAGGATCGCCACCGCGTAGACGGCGAACACCTCGGTGAGCACGGTGGTCGTGAAACCCCACCGCTGCTGGTAGATCGCGTACATCGGGGACGGCGCCGTGGACGCCATCAGGAACAGGGCGTAGAGCGCGCCGATGAACCAGAACGAAGCGGACCGGGACAGCGCCGCAGCGCGGGGCCGGGCGAGTTCCGTGGTGACCATTGCTTTCCCATCCCTCGGAAGACCGGAACGGATTATTCCGTTCCGGTCCAACCCGGCGGCGGAACAGATCATTCCGGTCGGCGATATCCTGTGGGCATGGCCACACCGAGCAAGCAGGCGCACTACGACGACCTGGTCATCCGGGCGGCTCGCGACGTATTCGCCGAGCAGGGCTTCGCCGCCCCGATGTCCGAGGTCGCCAAGCGCGCGGGCGTCGGCGTGGCCAGCATCTACCGTCGCTACCCGAGCAAGGGCGAGCTGATCGAGCAGGTGCGCATGGCCGCGTCCCAGCTGCTGCTCGACGAGGCGGAGCGAGCGCTCGCCGAGGAACCCGACGCCTGGTCAGCGCTGGTCCGGTTCATGCGGCGGTCCCTGCGGGAGGGTTCCGGGATCGGCACCGTGCTGCCGCCGATGGACCCGCAGCACGTCTACTCCCAGGAGTTCCGGGACCTCCGCGAGCGCGCCGCCGAGGCGATCGAGGAACTGGTCGCCGCCGCCAAGCAGGCGGGTGTGCTGCGCGAGGACGTCGACTGGACCGACATCGTCATGCTGTTCAAGCACCTCAACCCGCGGCTGCCCACCACGGAGCACCGCCGCGCCGAACTCCGCTCCCGCTACCTGGGCCTGGTCCTCGAAGGCCTCCGGCCCGGAGGTCCGGAACTCACCGGCCCGGCCCCGGACCGCGCGGAGTGGCAAACCCTCTGCGACAACTTCGCGACCTCCTGATCCAGTCGTCCTAGGTCAGATCCACCTGCTGGCTGCTGCTCCGCAAGGCGCTCTGAGCGGAGGGGAGCCGGGGCACGCCGCCCGGCTCCCCCTCCGCGAACTGTTTTCGCAGGTCAACTTCAGCCGATGGGGCGGATTCGCGTTGGATCACCAGGTGATCTTCGTCTTCGGCGGTGATCGGACTACCCTGCGCAGTGTGGGCATCCCTGCGTGGCTCTGGTTCGTCATCGCCGTCCTCGCCATCGGCGCGGGCGTCGTGCTGCTGATCGCTGACCGGTCGCAGCGCGTCTCGAACAACCGGGAACGGCGGCGCTGGGCAGCGCTGCGCGGTTGGCAGTTCGCCGAGGTCGACCAAGTCCTGCCGACCCGATGGGAGCGCGGCGCGCTCGCCCAGTACGGCAGCCCGACGGCCACCGACGTGGTCGCCGGCTCGACCTTCACCTCCGACGGCCGCCGCCAGGTCTACGTGATGGACCTCGACGCAGGCAGCCGGTCGGCGACCGTGCTGGTCGGCATGCGCTGCCGCCGGGCGGCCCCGGCCACCATCGAGCTGTGGCTGCCCGACGTGCCGGTGCCCCAGGACTCCGAGCTGGACCTGCTCGGCCCGGTCGGCGCCCGCTACGCGTTCGTCACCGAGGTGGCCGCGGCCCGGCCGCTGGTGACCCCGGACCTGGTGGACGCCACCGAGGAGATCGGCTCCGACGTCACCGTGGTGTGGCTGGAGGACGACTGGGTCCTGGCGGCCCTGGAACCGGGCAGCGCCGACCCGGCCCGCCTCGAGCGCCTGCTGCGCGACCTCGGCGACCTCGCCGACCTGATCGACCCGTTCGACGCGGACCCGAACGAGGAGGAGCCCGCAGCCGAGCCGGAACCCACCTCCTCCGAATCCGCCCGCTGACGCTGTTTCCGCACGTCAGGGACCGTGAGTCTTTCGGGTCGCCATAGGCGCCCAAAGGACTCACGGGTGCGTGCCGGGCGCACGGTAAATTCGGGCGCATGCCTACCGCACTCGTCACCGGAGCCACCGCGGGGATCGGGCGCGCCTTCGCCCGCCGACTCGCCGCCGAAGGCCACGACATGGTCCTGGTCGCCCGCGACGTCGACCGGCTCTCCGAGCTCGCCGACCGGCTGCAGGCCCGGCACGGGGTGCGCGTCGAGGTGCTGCCCGCCGACCTCGCCGACGCCGAGCAGCGCGCGAAGGTCGAGCAGCGGCTCGCCGAGGTCGACCGGCCGGTCGACGTGCTGGTCAACAACGCCGGGTTCGGCACCGCGGGCTCGTTCGTGGAAACCTCCGCCGCCGAGCTGCAGAAGCAGCTGGACGTCAACGCGGGCGCGGTGCTCGCGCTGACCCACGCCGCCGTTCCGGGCATGGTCGAGCGCGGCCGGGGCGATGTGATCAACGTGTCGAGCGTGGCCGGGTTCTTCCCGGTGGCGGGTTCGACCTACGGCGCGACCAAGGCCTACGTGACCGCGTTCTCGCAGGGGCTGTCGGTCTCGCTGGCCGGCACCGGGGTGCGGGTCATGGCGCTGTGCCCGGGCTTCACCCAGACCGAGTTCCACCAGCGGGCCGGCCTGGAGATGGGCCGCCTGCCCAAGGCGTTCTGGCTGCAGGCCGACCAGGTGGTCCACGGCGCGCTGGCCGACCTCCGCAGCGGCAAGGACGTCTCGATCCCGGGCGCCCAGTACAAGGCGCTGGTCACCCTCGGCCGCCTGGTGCCGCAGAAGCTCCAGCGCATGATCGTCACCCGCACGGTCCCCGGCCGCACCTGACCGCCGACCCCTGTGGACAAGTCCGGGTCCCTGTGGACAACTTCCGCAATTTCAATGGAAATCGGATGTCCGATTTCCATTGAAATCGCGTTCCGGGCGGTGCTCCGGAGGTCGCACGACCCCCGGAGCGGGGGCGGGTGCGGGTTGGGCCGTATGCTGAAAACTCGTGGTCACAGTGGATGAACAGCAGCGCTCCGAGCTCGCCCGCCTGATCGAGGAAATCGCCGTCGTGCACGGCAAGGTGACGTTGGCTTCGGGCAAGGAAGCCGATTACTACGTCGACCTCCGCCGCGCGACGCTGCACCACCAGGCGGCACCGCTGATCGGCCGGCTCCTGCGCCAGCTCACCGCCGATTGGGACTACGTCGCCGTCGGCGGCCTGACCCTCGGCGCCGACCCGGTCGCGACCGCCATGATGCACGCCGAAGGCGCCCCGCTGGACTCCTTCGTGGTCCGCAAGAGCACCAAGGCGCACGGCATGCAGCGGCTCATCGAGGGCCCGGACGTCGTCGGCCGCCGAGTGCTGGCCGTCGAGGACACCTCCACCACCGGTGGCAGCGTCCTGACCGCCGTCGAAGCGCTGCGCGAGGTCGGTGCCGAGATCGTCGGCGTCGCCACCGTCGTGGACCGCGACACCGGCGCGCGGGAGAAGATCGAAGCGGCCGGACTGCCGTACCGATCGCTGCTGGGCCTGTCCGACCTCGGCTTGGCGTGAGCGGAGATCCCTCCCGAGCGCGACCACCACTGTGAATCGCGGAGAGGCGGGACTGAGAGGCGGGACCTTGAGCGAGGACATCGGTCCCACTGAGTGGGGCAGCACGGTCGGTGTCGGCCCGTGGGAGGGTCCCTGGCCGACCGATGAGCGCTTCGACCCGGAGCTGCTGGAGCACGGCGACCGCCGCAACGTGGTCGACCACTACCGCTACTGGCGGCGCGAGGCGATCGTGGCCGATCTGGACCTGCGGCGGCACGACTTCCACGTGGCCATCGAGAACTTCCAGCACGACCACAACATCGGCACCGTGGTGCGCACCGCCAACGCCTTCGCGGCGAAGGCGGTGCACATCGTGGGTCGCCGCCGGTGGAACCGGCGCGGAGCGATGGTCACCGACCGCTACCAGCACGTCCACCACCACCCGGAGCTGGACTCGCTGCGCGCCTACGCGGCCGAGCACGACCTCGCGCTGGTGGCGGTGGACAACACGGACGGCGCGGTGCCGATCGAGCGCACGACCTTGCCGCGCCGCTGCGTGCTGCTGTTCGGCCAGGAAGGCCCCGGCCTGCGCGAGGACTCCCGGCGCGACGCCGACCTGGTGGTCTCCATCGCGCAGTACGGCTCGACGCGCTCGATCAACGCAGGCGTGGCGGCCGGCGTCGTGATGCACACCTGGATCCAGCAGCACGCCGATCCCGACGCCGCTTGGTGATCAGCCGCGGGTGGCCAGCCACTCCTGGAGCTCGATCAGGTTCCCGGCGGGGTCCTTCAGGTGCGCGACCCGCATCCGGTCGGTCATCGGGACCGGGCCGCTGATCAGCTCCGCGCCGCGGCCGGTGATCTCCGCGCAGTAGCCGTCGAGGTCGTCGAGGTGCAGCACGACCAGCGACCGGTACGCGGACGGCTGCTCGCCGAGCTCGTCGAGCACCTGCGCCATCTGCGCCCGGTCCTGCAGGGCGATGCCCGCGGTGCCACCATCCGGGCTGAACTTCGCGTACGGGCCGTCGGGCGCCTCGAACTGCGGCTCGAGCCGCAGCACGTCCCGGTAGAAGCGGTAGCAGGCGGCGAAATCGTTGACCAGCAGGCGGACCTGGGAGAGCTCCATCGGCGTGCTTCCTGGGAAGTCGACAGGACACCGGGATGCTTCCACAGCGGAACCGCTCAGCACCGATGAATTCGCGGACCGGGCGAAGTCGATCCAGGTGAACCACCGCGAACCCGTGAGGGAGCCCTGATGACCGCCAACGCGATTCCACCCGTCGTCGACGCCGAGACCTGGCAGCGCCAGCTCGACGAGCTGCGCGCCCGGGAGAAGGCCGCGACCCGCGAGCTCGACGCGATCGCCGCGCAGCGCCGCCGCATGCCGGCGGTCGAGATGCCCGACTACACGCTCGAAGGCGAGGGCGGACCGGTCCGGCTGGTCGACGTCTTCGACGGCAAGTCGCAGCTGATCGTCTACAACCACATGTGGTTCCCGGGCGAGGAGTGGCAGTGCCCGGGCTGCACCGGATTCACCTCGCAGTTCACCAGGCTGGAGTTCCTGGACGACTACGACGCCCGGTTCGTCGTCGTCACGCAGGGGCCGATCGACGAGGCGCTGGCCTACAAGCGGCGCGTCGGGAACAGGATGACCTGGTACTCCACGGCGAACAGCTCGTTCGGCTCCGACGTCGGCGCGCCGCCCGGCGGAGCGTTCGCGCTCAACGTGTTCCTCCGCGACGGGGACACCGTCTACCGGACCTGGCACACCAGCGGCCGCGGCGTCGAGCAGCTCAGCCACACCTTCGCGTTGGTCGACGTGCTGCCGTACGGGCGGCAGGAGGAGTGGCAGGACGCGCCCGAGGGCTGGCCGCAGGGGCCCGCCTACAGCCGCTGGCCCTCGTCCGAGACCATCGCCGCCCGCTACGGGACGGGCGACTGACCGGCCCTGAAATGCGAGAACGCGCGAACTCCGGGGTTAGGAGTTCGCGCGTTCGCCGTGGGGTCAGCTCGCCTCGCGGGCCTTCTCGCGACGGTTCTTCACGTACTCGATGACGATCGGGATGACCGAGATCAGCACGATCAGGATCGCCATCGCCTCGAGGTTGTTGCGGATCCACGGGATGTTGCCGAGGAAGAAGCCGAGCAGCGTCATGCTCACGGTCCAGGCGACGCCGCCGATGGCGGAGAAGCTGAAGAACTTCCGCTGGTCCATCCGCGCGATGCCGGCGACCGCGGTGATGAAGGTGCGCACGATCGGCACGAACCGCGCCAGGATGATCGCCCGCGCGCCGTAGCGCTCGAAGAACTCGTGGGTCTTGTCCACGTGCTCGCGCTTGAACAGCTTCGAGTCCGGCTTGTTGAACATCGCTGGACCGACCTTGCGGCCGATCCAGTAGCCGGTCACGTTGCCCACGAAGGCGCACACCGCCAGCAGGACGCAGACCAGCCAGATCGGGGTGTCGATCGCACCGGCCGCGACGAACAGGCCGGTGACGAACAGCAGGGAGTCGCCCGGCAGGAAGAAGCCGATGAGCAGGCCGCACTCGGCGAAGATGATCAGGCACACGCCGATCAGGGCGAACGGGCCGAGGGACTGAACGATGTTCTCGGGGTTCAGCCAGTCCGGCAGCAGGGCCAGCGCGGTCGTGTTCGCGGCGGCGTTGACAATCGCGGGCAGTTCGGTCGTCACGGTCGCCAACGGTACCGCGACCCCGCGGGGCCCGGTCCGCGGGAGAGTGACCCGCCGTGCACGAGGCGCGCTCGACAGCTCACCCGATGGTGAGCACGCGCACTTTCCGCAGGTGGACGATCGGGATGAAACGCCCGGAACGTCAGAACGGGCTGAAGACGGTCATGACCCCGGCCAGAGCGCCGACCACCAGTCCGAGGACCACCGCGAACACCAGCACGCCGACCACCGGAAGTCGCTTGCGCGCGGGCGGCGGCGCGGGCTGCGGAGGTGGTGGGGTCATGCCGGGGCTGCCCCCGGCCTGGGCGCGCAGCGCCGCGGACAGCAGGTGTTCGGGATCGGGCGACGTCACGCCCCGAGCCTAACCAGTCACCCCACCCGACGTCCGGACCTTCGCGCCCCCGCAAATTCAATGGAAATCAGACGTCTAATTTTCAATTAAATATGTGGCA
>NZ_JBEOVY010000237.1:0-12249 GCF_040295745.1 Saccharopolyspora sp. NPDC002686 | reverse complement strand
GTCGGGATTCCCGCAACTTCAATGGAAATCAGACGTCCGATTTCCATTGAATTTGCGTCTCCGCACGGCGGCGGGACGGGTCAGGCGTCGTCGGGTTTGGTGGCGTGGTCGTAGTAGCCGAGGACTCCGGTGGCCCCGTGGAGGGCGAAGTCCGCCTCCGGGGTTTTCGGTTTGCCCGCGGTTTCGATGACTCCGCGCAGGGTCACGTTGACCAGGTCGTCCAGGTCCCGCCAGCGGGCCGCCGGGTGCTCGTCGGACCGGGCGTCCGCGGCGAAATCGGCTTCGCAGCGCTGGATTCCTTCGCGGAGCCGGCGGACCAGCTTCATGAACGTGCCGTGGCCGCGGGTGGGGACCAGGTCGTCGGCGTGGGACGCCAGGAGCCCGGCCATGTAGGAGATGTCCTCGACGTGGTTGCCGAGCCACTTGCGGCGGCGGTACACGTCGCCGAGCTCCGGCCAGCGCTTGCGAGCCGCCTGCCGGGTGCGCCCGGTGACCGCGCTCAGATCGGCCAAGCTCGCGCCCAGCCACACTGATTCCTCCGCCGCCTCCGCGGTCTGCCGCATCGCGGCCTCCGCCACCTGGTCCTCGACGTCCAGCGCCGCCCGGAACCTGCCCAGCGAGCGCAACCGCCGCTCCTGCTCGTCGCCGACGTCGCTGAGCTTGGCGCCCGGGTCGACCACTTCGACCGGCGCCGCCTCGGCCAACCGCCGCACCAACCGCCCGACCTCGTCCATCTTCCGACCTCCTTGTGAACCTGAGGTTCACAGTACACCTTGTAAACCCGAGGTTCACAGCGAATTTTCTCCCGGATTCCTCCCGGATCGCCGCTGAACTGCGAATCCGCCGAATCCCGATGCCATTCCGGAGCCCCCGCCGAACAGCGTTTTCGCAGGTCAGAGCAAACATGAACGCGCTGTTCACGTTTGACCGACGACCCCCTCCCGGGGCAAGATCGAGCTCTCCCGAAACCACCCCTGAACTGGGGTTTCTTCGTCGTGCCCGCATTCGGCGGGCGATCGACCAGCTAGGAGTCGTCGATGATCCGTGCCCGCGGTCTGACCCGCCGGTTCACCGTCAAGCGCCACCCCGTCGAGGCCGTCCGCGGCCTGGACCTCGACGTGGAACCCGGCCAGCTGGTGGCCTTCCTCGGCCCCAACGGCGCGGGGAAGTCGACCAGCCTGCGGATGCTCACCACGCTGCTGCCGCCCACCTCGGGCACCGCCACCGTGGCAGGGCACGACATCCGCACCGAGCCCGCGGCCGTCCGCGCCCGCATCGGCTACGTGGGGCAGAAGAACAGCGCCGGCGAGAACTACCGGGCCCGCGACGAGCTGATCACCCAGGGCCGCAGCTACGGCATGTCCCGCCACGACGCCCGGCGCCGCGCCGGCGAAGTCCTGGAGCTGCTCGACCTGACCGCGCTGGCCGACCGCAAGCCCGGCACCCTCTCCGGCGGCCAGCGCCGCCGCCTGGACATCGCGATGGGCCTGGTGAACCGGCCGGAACTGCTGTTCCTCGACGAACCCTCCACCGGCCTGGACCCGCACAGCCGCGCCAACATCTGGGAGCACGTGCTGCGGCTGCGCGAGGAGCACCGCACCACGCTGCTGTTCACCACCCACTACCTCGACGAGGCCGACACCATGGCCGAGCGGGTCGTGGTCGTCGACGAGGGCCGGGTCATCGCCGACGGCACCCCCGGCCAGCTCAAAGCCGACCTCGCCGGCGACCGCATCACGATCACCGTCGCACAGCCGGACGTGGCAGCAGCCGCCGAGACTGCCGAGCGCATGACCGACGCGGTGACCGTCGAGGACCGCTCGATCCGCGTCCGCGTCCCGCGCGCCGACACCGCCCTGCCGGAGTACCTGCGCGCCCTGGAGGACAGGGGGATCAAGGCCATCGCGGCCGAAACCGCGCGCCCCACCTTGGACGACGTATTCCTCGCGCTTACCGGTCGAAGCCTGCGCGAGACCCAGTCATGACCACCCACCCGGGAAAGGACCGACCGATGACCTTCTTCCGCGACACCGCAACGGTTTTCCAGCGGGAGATCACGCCGAGCCTGCGGGAGCCGACGGCGATCCTGTTCAGCATGGCGCAGCCGCTGCTGTTCCTGTTCCTGTTCGGGCCGCTGCTGGCCGGCACCCCGGGCTTCGAGGCCTCGCCGTGGCAGTGGTTCGTGCCCGGCATCCTGGTGATGATGTGCCTGTTCGGGCCCATGATGGCCGGGTACAACCTGCTGGTCGAGCTGGGCAGCGGCTCGATGGAGCGGATGCTGGTGACCCCGCTGAACCGCTCGGCGATGCTCGTCGGGCGCACCCTCAAGGAGTTCGCCCTGCTGCTGGTGCAGGCCGTGCTGCTGATCGCGCTGTCGGTGCCGCTCGGCTTCCAGCTGCACCCGGTCGGCGTCCTCGCCGGACTGGCGTTGCTGCTGGTGTTCGGCGTGGGCCTGGGGTCGTTGTCCTACGTGCTGGCCATCGCCGCGCACCCCGGCGGGGAGCTGTTCTACGCGGTCACCCAGCTCGTCCTGTTCCCGCTGATGCTGCTGTCCGGCGTGCTGCTGCCGATGGATGCCGGGCCGGGCTGGTTGCAGGTGGTCTCGCGGATCAACCCGGTCTCGCACATCGCCGACGCCGCCCGGGCGCTGTTCTCCGGGCAGCTCCTGGACCCGTCGGTGCTCGCCGGTGGCCTCGCCGCCGTAGGACTGGCCGCGATCGGTCTGGTGGTGGGCACTCGGGCCGTAAAGCGCGGGATCTGATCGCGAAAGGCTGCCGCTCGGGCCGGTCGCTGACTTAGGGTGGGGCGGCAGCCAGCGACGAGGAGGCACCGTGTCGGTCACCGGAGAACGAGCCGCAGAGCCTCGTGTGCCCCTGCGCGAGCAGGTGCGCCAGGAGCTGCAGGCCCGGATCGCCTCCGGCAGGCTGCTGCCCGGCGACCGGATCTTCGAGCAGGACCTCGCCGTTGAGCTGGGGATTTCCCGCGTTCCGGTGCGCGAGGCGATCCGGATGCTGCAGAGCGAGGGCTTCGTCGACGTGCCGCCCGGCCGCCGCGGTGTGTTCGTCCGCGGGCTCGACCGCCAGCAGGCCAAGGAGCTGTTCGAGGTGCGCGAGGCGCTGGAGGTCTACGCCGCCCGCCTGGCCGCCGAGCGGGCCGAACCCGGTGACGTCGAGGTGATGGCCGAACTGGCGCAGCGGTCCCGCGCGGCGCTCGAATCCGGTGACATAGATCAGATGTCCAACGCCAACGAGGCCTTCCACGAGAAGCTGGTGGACCTGTCGGGCAACGACCTGCTGGCGTCGATGCTCGAGCCGCTGCACGGCAGGCTCGCCTGGCTGTTCCGGATGAACCTCGAGCCCGAGCGGGTGTGCCGCGAGCACGAGGCCATCCAGGCCGCGATCAGCGCCGGCGACGCCGACCGGGCGGCCGAGGTGGCCAAGCAGCACGTCCTGTCCAGCCAGCGGATGGTGCTGGAGCGGATGCTCTAGCGGGCGAGCCTGGCCAGCAGCGCCGAGGCGATGCAGATCATCGCGACGGCGGCCACCACCAGCACGCCGAAGTCCAGCAGCAGGTTCGCGGGCAGGCCGAGCAGCAGTCCGCGCAGCGCGTCCACCTCGTAGCCCAGCGGGTTGACCCGGTTGACCGCCTGCAGCCAGCCCGGCATCAGCTCCACCGGGTACAGCGCGTTGGAACCGAAGAACAGCGGCATGGTGATCGCCTGCCCGATGCCCATCAGCCGGTCCCGCGAGAGCACCAGCCCGGCGATGGTGATCGACAGGCAGCAGAAGAACGCCGACCCCAGCAGCACTGCCACGACCACGCCCAGCAGCCGCAGCGGGTTCGCCGTCATCGACACGCCGAGCAGCGCGGCCAGCACCAGCACCACCAGCGCCTGCGCGAGCGCGCGCACGCCGGCTGCGAAGGCCTTGCCGCTCACGATCGCCACCCGAGGCGTCGGGGTGACCAGCAGTTTCGCCAGGACCCCGGCGTCGCGCTCCCAGATGATCTGGATGCCGTAGAAGATCGCGACGAACAGCGCCGACTGCGCCAGGATGCCCGGTGCCAGGTAGTCCAGGTACGGCACGTCGCCGGTCGGGATCACCCGCAGGCGGTTGAACGTCTCGCCGAAGATGACCAGCCACAGGGCGGGCTGGATGGCCCGGGTGATCAGCTCGGTGCGGTCGTGGCGCAGCTTCTGCAGCTCGACCAGGCACATCGTCCCGATCCGGGACGCCATCAGCCCGATCGGTCCACGTCGCAGCGGCTCAACCGACACGACGTGCGACCCGGCGTGCTGCACGGACATCGCGCATCCCCTCCCCCGTGCTCTCGCCCAGCGCGTCGCCGGTCACCGCGCGGAAGGCGTCTTCCAGCGTCGCCTCCGGCCCGACCTCGGTGCGCAGCTCCAGCGGTGTTCCTTCGCGGTGGATCCGGCCGCGGTGCATCAGCGCGACCCGGTCGCACTGGCGGTCGGCCTCCTCCATGTAGTGCGTGGTGACCAGCACCGTCATCCCGGTGGCCGCCCGCACCTCGTCGATGCGCTCCCACACGCCCGCGCGGGCGATCGGGTCCAGGCCGATCGTCGGCTCGTCCAGCACCAGCAGCCTCGGCGCGCTGACCAGCGCTAGGGCCAGTTCCAGGCGGCGGACCATGCCGCCGGAGTAGGTGGCCGCGGTCCGCTCCGCGACGTCGTCCAGGCCCACCGAGCGCAGCGCCGCGTCGACCGCATCGCGCCGCTGCGCCCTCGGGACGTCGAAGAGCCGGGCGAACAGCTCGACGTTCTCGCGGCCGGTGAGCGCGGAGTCGGCCGAGAGCTGCTGGGGCACGTAGCCGATCAACCGGCGGGCGGCGAGCTTGCGGCGGTTCACGTCGACGCCGAACACCTCGATCGCGCCGGGCGCGGCGGGCAGCAGCGTGGCGATCATGCGGATGGTGGTCGTCTTGCCCGCCCCGTTGGGGCCGAGCAGCCCGAACACCTCCCCCGCGACGATGCGCAGGTCCACGCCGTCGACGGCCACCGTGTCCCCGAAGCGGTGGCGCAGCCCTTCGCAGCGCACCGGGAGTTCCTCGGTCATGACTCCTCCAGATCCGGCGGCTCGTCGGCCGACAGGTTCGCCAGCAGTTGGCGCAGCGCGGGCAGCGCCTGCCGCAACGCCTCCTGATCGACCTCCGGGAGCTGGGCGACACCGGCGCCGACGAGCTCGGAACGCGCCTCGCGCCAGTACGCCAGGCGGTGCTCGGCGAGGTCGGTGAGCTGCAGTTTCGCGGCGCGGCGGTCATCGGGATCCGGGTGCCGTTCCAGCATTCCCATCGCGACCAGCTGGTTGACCAGCGTGCTGACCGAGTTGGGCGCCAAGTGCAGCACCTCCGCCGCCCCTCGCACCCCGATACCCGGTTGGTCCTCCACGGCTCGCAGCAGCTCGACCTGCGCGCCGCGCAGCTTCGGACCGGACGCTTCCGGCCGCAGCCTGCGGCGAACCCGTCGGCGCAGGCCGGCCAGCACCGACATCAGCTCGTCGCCCACCGTCACCGCATCGCTCATAGCCCCAAAGTACCTCTTACTAAGAGCTACTTCCAGCTTGATCAACTCGTCCACAGTGGATGAATAATCGGACGAATTTCCATTCATCACCGGAAATTCCATCCAAAGCACCCTTGTGGGACGGGGTGAACACAGGTTCACTTGCTTGGTGAACACAAGTTCACCCGAAGAGCGAGGAGCCTGATGAGCAGCCCCACGGCCGCATCCCAGCGACGTTCGAAGATCGTCATCGGAGTGCTCGCCTCCTGCGGCATCGCGGTGTCGCTGATGCAGACCCTGGTCGTACCGCTGCTGCCGGAGTTCCCCAGGCTCCTCAACACCACTCCCACCAACGCGGCGTGGCTGGTCACCGCAACGCTGGTGGCGGGCGCGGTGTGCGCGCCGGTGCTCGGCCGCCTCGGCGACATGTACGGCAAGCGGCGGATGCTGCTGGTCTCGCTGGCCGCCATGTCCTTGGGCAGCGCCATCGGCGCGGTCAGCGACGACTTCGGTGCCGTGCTGGTCGGCCGGGTGCTGCAAGGCGCGGCGATCGGTGTCGTGCCGCTGGGCATCAGCATCATGCGCGACGAGCTGCCGGAGGAGCGGATCACCTCCGGGGTGGCGCTGATGAGCGCGACGCTCGGGATCGGTGGTGCGGTCGGGCTCCCGGTGACCGGAGTGGTCGCCGAGAACTTCAACTGGCACTGGCTCTTCGGCGGTGCGGCCCTCTTCGGCCTCGTCGAGTTCGCGCTGGTGCGCCTCGTGGTGCCGGAGTCGGCACTGCGCAGCGGCGGGCGGTTCGACTTCGTCGGCGCGCTCGGGCTCTCGGCCGCCCTGACCTGCCTGCTGCTGGCGATCTCCAAGGGCAACGACTGGGGCTGGACCAGTCCGCCGGTGCTCGGCCTGCTCATCGCGGCCGCTGCCCTGTTCCTCGTGTGGGGCGGCTACGAACTCCGCACCCCGTCCCCGCTGGTGGACCTGCGGGTCTCGGCCCGCCCCGCGGTGCTGCTGACCAACATCGCCTCCGTGCTGATCGGGATGGCGATGTTCGCCGGGTTCATGGTCGGCGCGCAGATCATGCAGGCCCCGGTGGGCACCGGCTACGGCTTCGGGATGTCGCTGGTGGTCACCGGACTGGTGCTGCTGCCGATCGGCGGGGCGATGGGCGTGTTCTCCCCGCTGTCGGCGCGGATCTCGCGGCGGCGCGGACCGCGGACCACGCTGATCCTCGGCGGATCGGTGCTGACCGCGGGCAACCTCGCCGGATCGTTCCTGCACGACCCGCTGCCGCTGGTGGTGTTCAACCTGACGATCGTGGCGATCGGCGGTGCGCTGGCCTACGGCGCGCTGCCGACGCTGATCATGCGTGCGGTACCGCCGGCTGAGACCGCCGCGGCGAACAGCCTCAACACCCTGGCCCGCTCGATCGGCACGTCCAGCTGCAGCGCCATCGTGGTGGCGCTGACGACGGGGTCGGTGGTGCAGATCTCCGGGGTCGAGTACCCGTCGGTCACGGCCTACTCCTGGGTCTTCCTCGTCGCAGGCACGGCGGCGCTGCTGGCCGCGCTGATCGCCGCGGTCACCCCGTCCGCACGTCGGTACGCACCCGTTGTCCCGCAGGTGGCGACCGCGACCGGGCAGGCGCGCTAGCCTGATCGACATGTCCAGCCCGGCAGTCGGCGACGATCAGCGGCGTGATGCCTGCGCGACCCGCGAGGCGATCCTGAAGGCGGCCCGGCGCCGCTTCTCCTCCTGCGGCTACGCCGACGTGACGCTGCGCGACATCGCGGCCGACACCGAGGTGAGCGCCGCGCTGGTGGTGAAGTACTTCGGCAGCAAGGAGGACCTGTTCACCGAAGCCTCGGGCTTCGAGCAGGACGCCGAGCGGCTGCTCGACTGCGAACTCCCCCAGCTCGGCGAACACCTGGTGCGCACCTTGCTGGACTACCACGAGCAGACCCAGGGCGACCCGCTGCTCCGAGCGGTGTTCACCTCCTCCCGCCCGGCGGGAGCCCAGTTCCGGGCGAACTTCGAGCACCAGCTGCTCACCCGCCTGGCCGAACGCCTCCCCGGCCCCGACGCCCAGCTCCGAGCAGAACTGGTCTGCAGCCACCTGATGGGCCTGGCGGCTTCCCGCCTGGTCCTCCGAACCGAGGCGATCACCGCGGAACCCAAGGAGAACCTGGTCGCCATCACCGCGCCCCTGATCCAGAACTGGCTCGACGGCCCGCTCTGAGCCGCGGCTCGCCAGCTGGGCCAACGCCCTTCAGCCGAGGGCAGCTCGGAGCTGGTCCGGGTCCTGGTAGTGCACGCCGATCATGCCGAGATGACTTGCGGCCGCGACGTTTTCCAGGGTGTCGTCGATGAACAGGCATCGATCGACGTCGGCTCCGGCCCGTTCCGCGGCGAACTGGTAGATGCGCGGATCGGGTTTGGCCGCGCCGACGCTGGAGCTGTTCACCACGGCGTCGAACAGGTCGAGAACGCCCAGCTCCGCCAGGTCGGACTCGAGCCTGGTCGTCGCATTGGACACCAGCACGACCGGCACTCGCAGGTCGGCGAGGAGTTCCGCGACCTCGTCCACGAAGTCGCCGACCGGCGCGGACCACTGGGCAACAACAGCGCGTGCTGTCTCGACACCGCAAAGCACGGCCAGGTCCGCGGTGATGGCCTGGCGCCACTGCTCGTCGGTTTGAGCTCCGGTGATCGCGGGTTTCAGGCGTTCCGGGGCGAACGCCGCGCCGGCCAGCGCCCCCTTCGGCAGGCCGCCGTGGCGCTCAGCGTCATGCATGATCGCTGGATCCCACCGACGAAGTACACCATCGAGATCGCACAGCACCGCATCGAACGTCCGCACGCCGATCATGCTCCCACCCCGCCAGCCTCCCGACACGCGAGGGCATGTCGGGAGGCGCACCAGTGCCGGTCAGCGGACTTCCAGGACTGGGATCTTGCAGCGGACGTCCTCGCCGTTGACCGACTCCCACTCGTCCGCTTCGCGGAGGTGGATTCGGCCCGCTTCGACCAGGCCGTTCAGGTATTCGCCGACCTTGCGGGACTCCCAGACGTGGGCGACCGTGGCGACCACCAGGCCTCCTGGGCGGACCACGCGGACCAGTTCGTCGAAGACCTCCGGGCCGACGTGGCCATCGGTGATCGTTCCGACGCAGATCGCCGCCGCGTAGGTGTTGTCCGGGATGTCCAGGCGCTTCGTCAGGTCTGCTTTGGTCAGGTTGCGGTAGGCGCCGGTCGCGCGGGCCTGGTCGAGCATGCCCCGGGACAGGTCGAGGCCGTCGATCACCGCCACCGACCGGGACGCCAGCACCTTGCCGACCAGGCCCGTTCCGCAGCCCGCGTCCAGGACCGGGCCCAGGTCCGCGCCGGCCAGGTCGACCAGGCGGTTCGCGGCGTTGGCCGGGGCGACGTAATCCATCCCGGCGAGCATGTCCGCGTCGTACTCGGCGGCCCACTCGTCGTAGACCGCTTCGGCTTCCTCCTTGCTCTTGAGGTCGTACGCGCGCTGCAACTTCGGGCTGCGGCCAGTCATGGTCGACGCTCCTTCCGCTCGGATCACCTCGACCTTCGCACGATCCGATCCCCGGGAGTACGACCGAGATCACAGCCACCGGCCGCGAACCTCCGCCTCCGGCGCGCTGTTCGGGCAGGTCAGCGGCGGATCTCCCCTCACAGCACGTGATCCAGGAACTCCCTGGTCCTCGCCTCGCGGGGCCGGTCGAGCAGTTGGCCCGGCGGCCCGGATTCCAGCACCTCGCCGCCATCGAGGAACACGACCTCGTCGGCTGCTTCGCGAGCGAAACCGATCTCGTGGGTCACCACCAGCATCGTGTGCCCTGCGGCGGCGAGATCGCGCAGCACCGCCAGCACCTCCCCCACCAGTTCCGGGTCCAGCGCGCTGGTCGGCTCGTCGAACAGCAGCAACTTCGGTTCCATCGCCAGCGCCCGCGCGATGGCGATCCGCTGCTGCTGACCGCCGGAAAGCTGCCGCGGGTAGGCATTCTCGCGCTCGGCCAGGCCCACTCGGCGCAGCTTGTCCCGAGCTCGATCCTCAGCGTCCTTCCTGGACAGACCGAGCACCCCGATCGGCGCCTCGACCAAGTTCTGCAGCACCGTCAGGTGGCCGAACAGGTTGAAGTCCTGGAACACCATGCCGATCTGGGCGCGCTGGCGGGCGACCGCGCGGTCGCCGAGCTCGTGCAGGCGACCACCGGACTCGCGGTAGCCGATCAGCTCGCCGTCGACCTCGACCCGCCCCGCATCGACCTTCTCCAGGTGGTTGACGCAGCGCAGCAGCGTGCTCTTCCCGGATCCGGACGGCCCGATCACGCAGGTCACCCCGCCCCGGCGCACCGACAGGTCCACCCCGCCGAGCACCCGCGTCGAACCGAAGCTCTTGTGCAGACCGCTTATCTCCAGCATCAACGGGCTCCCTTCAGCACGGCCCGGAGCCGTTGCAGGGGTGTCGGCGGCAGCTCGCGCTCCGCTCCGCGGGCGTAGTGGCGCTCGACGTAGTACTGGCCGGCGGTGAGGATCGAGGTCACCACGAGGTACCAGGCGGTCGCCACCAGCAGCAGCGGGATCACCTGGTAGTTGCGGTTGTAGATCAGCTGCACCGAGTACAGCAGGTCGTGGACCGCGATGACGCTGACGATGGACGTGCTCTTGAGCGTTCCGATCAGCATGTTCCCCGCTGGCGGGATGATCGACCGCATCGCCTGGGGCAGCACGATCCGCCGCAGCACCCGCAACCGGGACATGCCGAGCGACTGCGCGGCCTCGGTCTGCCCGGCGTCGACGGACAGGATCCCGGCACGCACCACCTCACCGGCGTAGGCGGCCTCGTGCAGCACCAGGCCGATCACCGCGGTCGCGGTGCCGCCGATGAGGTTGACCGTGTCGAACGTGAACCACGGGCCGAAGCTCACCGTCGGGTAGAGCGCGCCGATGTTGAACCAGAACAGCAGCTGCACCAGCAGCGGGATGGAGCGGAAGAGCCAGGTGTAGAGCCAGCTCACAGCGTTGAGCACGGGATTTCCGGACAGGCGCATCACGGCCAGCACCGCGCCCAGCGCGAAGCCGAGCACCATCGTGACCGCGGTCAGCCACAAGGTCAGCCAGAGGCCGTTGAGCACGGCGGGCAGGGTGAAGTGGGCACCGACCACGGACCACTGGAAGTTCGGGTTCGTGGCCATCGAGTGGACCACCACGGCCAGCACCGCCACCGCGGCGAACGCGGCGATCCACCTCCCGGGGTGTCGGGTCGGGACCGCCCGGGGCGGATCGGTCGGCGTGGCGGTCCGGACCTCCGGAACCGCTTGGAGGTGCGAGGATCTGGTCATCAGGACTTCCCGTCGGACTGCGATTTTCGCTGGGAGCGCGGATTTCGGCGGACCGACTTCACCGACATGCCGAAACCGCCTTGAAACAAAGGGGAAACGCCGCGCGGGAACCACCCACCACCGAGGTCCACGCTATCGATCCCGACCGGACCGTCAAGGACGTCCCACAGGTTGATCGGCGTTGACACCCCGTTCGGCACCGGGCGATTCTCGGGTCGTGACCAGGCAACTGCGTTTGGTGAAGCGCAACCACATCGACCTCGCCCTGGTGTGGTCGGCCGCTTGTCGCGGCTGACGCTCCCGACTTCGCGCCGCCGGCCGCTCAGCCGGCGCCTCCCCGCACGGGCCCCACCACCACACCCGTTGCCGTTCCCCGGAAGGGTCGTCACCGAATGCTCACGCGCGTGAGAACAGCCGTCACCGCACTCGCCGCCGCCGGACTGCTCGCCGGTTGCGCACCCGCTCCTGACCAGACCGGACTGGACGTCACCGCCGACGTCGTGTCCCCGGTCGCGAAGGACGAAGCCATCGCCGCACTGCTCCCGCCGGAGGTGCGCGACTCCGGAGTGCTGAAGTTCGGCAGCTCCATCGGCGGCCCGCCAGCCGCGTTCTACCTGCCGGACAACACCACCGCCGTCGGCCTGGACGTCGACATCGCCGACGCGGTGGGCCGCGTGCTGGGCGTGCGCGTCGAGCGCCAGGAGGCTTCGTTCGAGGCGATCCTGCCCGCGCTGGGCAGCGGCAAGTTCCAGGTCGGCACCGGCAACTTCGGCGTCACCGAGGAGCGCAAGAAGACCATCGACTTCGTCACCTACGTCGACGACGGCCAGGGCTTCGCGGTCCGCCGCGACAGCGACCTCCCACCGGTCACCGACGTCGTGCAGCTGTGCGGGCTGACCATCGGCACCGGCGCGGGCACCACGTTCGAGTCGACCCTGAACGCGCAGCAGCACCGTTGCGCGGAGGCCGGGCGCCCGCCGTACCAGGTCCAGGTGTTCAAGGAGCGCAGCGCCAACTACTCGGCCTTGCAGCAGGGCAAGGTCGACGTGGTCATGAACACGATCAACGGCCTGCACCACGCCACGTCGCAGCAGCCGAACCTGCGCTACCTCAACGACTTCCGCCGCCTGGACGTCGGATTCGCGCTGGCCAAGGGCTCACCGCTGGCGCCCGCGCTGCAGGCGGCGGTCGACAAGCTGATCGCCGACGGGAGCTACCAGCGCATCCTGCGCAAGTGGGGTGTCGAACCGTCGGCGATCCCGCGCTCGCAGATCAGCCCTCCGGAACTGCGCTGAACGCGACGTGGGGTGTCGGTCCAGGAGTTCGGCGTTCATCGGATTTCCTCCCGGTTCTGGGGTTTCGATGCGTCCA
>NZ_JBEOVY010000236.1:0-12268 GCF_040295745.1 Saccharopolyspora sp. NPDC002686 | reverse complement strand
GGAAGGGCGTCAGAAGACCGGGTCGGCGGGAAGCCGTCGCGAATCGGGGAGACGCCCTTCTGCTGTCGGGTCAGCTCTTGGCCGCGACCTTCTCGGTTTCGTCCTCAGTGGACGGCTTGCCGTCGTCGTCGACGAAGGACTGCTCGTTGAACGGGAGGTCGCCCGCGAAGACCTGCTTCATCTGGTCGCGGTCGAGCTCCTTGGTCCAGGAGCCGATGAGGACCGTGGCCACCGCGTTGCCCGCGAAGTTGGTCAGGGCTCGGGCCTCGGACATGAAGCGGTCGATGCCCACGATCAGGCCGACGCCGTCCAGCAGTTCCGGGCGGTGCGACTGCAGGCCGCCGGCCAGGGTCGCCAGACCCGCGCCGCTGACACCGGCCGCGCCCTTCGAGGCGACCATCATGAACAGCAGCAGGGCCACCTGCTCGCCCAGCGACAGCGGGTCGCCCAGGGCGCTGGCGATGAACAGCGACGCCATCGTCAGGTAGATCATGGTGCCGTCGAGGTTGAACGAGTAGCCCGTCGGCACCGTGATGCCCACGACCGGCTTGCTCACGCCGAGGTGCTCCATCTTCGCGATCAGCCGCGGCAGCGCCGCCTCCGACGACGAGGTGGACACGATCAGCAGGAACTCGCGGCCCAGGTAGCGCAGCAGCGAGAAGATGTTGACCCGCGCGAACATCCACAGGATCGGTCCCAGGACCAGGAAGATGAACAGCAGGCAGGTCGTGTAGAAGCCGACCATGATGATGGCCAGGCCCTTGAGCGCCGCCACGCCGGTCGCGCCGACCACCGCCGCGATCGCGCCGAACGCGCCGATCGGGGCCGCCCACATCACCATCGCCAGCATCTTGAACACCAGGCGCTGGACGTGCTCGATGCCGCGCAGGACCGGGGTGCCCTTGTCGCCCAGCGCCTGCAGCGCGAACCCGGCCAGCAGTGCGACCAGCAGCGTCTGCAGGACCTGGCCCTCGGTCAGCGAGGACACCAACGTCTTCGGGATGATCCCGAGCAGGAAGTCCGTGGTGCTCTGCGCTTCCTCACCGGCCTGCTCGGCGCCCTGGCCGCGCATCGCGTCGGTGATCTGCAGGCCCTCACCGGGGTGCAGCACGTTGCCGACCGCGAGGCCGATGATCAGGGCGACCACCGACATGATCATGAAGTAGCCGAGGGCGAGACCGCCGACCTTGCCGACCTTCGCGGCCTGCCGGACGCCGCCGACGCCGAGCACGATGGTGCAGAAGATGACCGGCGAGATCATCATCTTGATCAGGTCGACGAAGCCGGTGCCCAGCGGCTTGAGGGCCTTGCCGAGGCCGGGAGCCAGGAACCCGACGGCGATACCGGCCAGCACGGCGACGATCACCGCGATGTAGAGGTAGTGCGTCCGGTCCCGGCGACGTGGTGCCGCAGCATCATTGCTTGCCACTGTTGCGCTCCTACCTGGGCGAGCCGGGTCATACTCGAGGCCGCCCGTGGCCCAGGTCACGGCGCGGCCGGGAGAGACTATCTGCGCCCGGCAACGCTGTCGTCACGCTTGTGTTCATTGTGTTCACAAATGTGATGCGCCATCCGGATTCGCACGACCGCGCAGCGCGATCCCGGCGGCCCTGCGCACGACGTCGGAGGTCGTGCCCGCGACATCGGCGTGCATGGCGGCATCGATCGCGCCGAGCAGCGCGCCGGTGAGCGCTGCGGCGGTCAGCTCGTCGAGGTCGTCGGGGTAGGCCTCGCGCAGGCCGTGCGCGAGCTGCTGCTGCAGGGATGCGTTGCGCAGCAGCGCGCCCGCGCGCAGGGCCGGGACTTCGGCGATCAGGCGGGCGCGGACGCGGGTGAGCTCGTGGTCGAGCGGGAAGCTCCAGGACTCCGCCGTGCTGAGCCGGTCGATGGTGCGCAGCAGCAGGTCTTCCGGGGATTCGCCTGCTGCGCGGTCGGCGAAGGCCTGCTGCAGCAGTTCGCCGTAGATCGCGTCGTCGGCGAAGACGACTTCGTCCTTGGTCGCGAAGTAGTTGAAGAACGTCGCGGGGGAGACCTCGGCGGTCGCCGCGATCTCGGCGACGGTGGTGCTGTCGTAGCCCTTGGCGTCGAACAGCCGGAGCGCTGCTTCGACCAGGGCCTGCTTGGTGCGCCGCTTCTTGCGCTCCCGAAGTCCGAGCTGCTCACTCATGGCCGCTGATTCTACATCGCCTACAAAATTAGACTCACTCTAAGTTTCTGCTAGCGTGGTGGTCATGGATCGAACCCAGTGCTGCGTGGTCGGCGGCGGACCGGCCGGGATGATGCTCGGCTTGCTGCTCGCCCGCGCCGGCGTCCAGGTGACGGTGCTGGAGAAGCACCGCGACTTCCTGCGGGACTTCCGCGGCGACACCGTGCACCCGTCGACGCTGCGGCTGCTCGACGAGCTGGGGCTGGGGGAGCGGTTCGCCCGGATCCCGGCCGGGCACCTGCAGCAGATGCGGATCCAGGTCGGCGGGACGACCGTGGTGATGGCCGACTTCCGGTGGCTGCGCGGCCGGCACCGGCACATCGCGATGGTGCCGCAGTGGGACTTCCTCGACCTGCTGGCCGCGGCCGCCGCCGAGGAACCGTCCTTCGAGCTGCGGATGTGCAGCAAGGTGACCGGTCTGCGCACCGAGGCGGGACGCGTCACCGGCGTGCACTACAGCGACGTGGACGGGGTGGAGCGCGAGATCGAGGCGTCGCTGACCGTCGGTTGCGACGGGCGCTGGTCGGTGGTGCGCCGCGAGGCAGGGCTGCGGCCGATCGGTTTCGAGGTGCCGATGGACGTCTGGCAGCTGCGCGTGGCCAAAGCCGACGACGCCACCGACGGCGAGGTGTTCGGCCACTTCGGCGGCGGTCAGGCGTCGGTCACCATGGACCGCGGCGATTACTACCAGACCGCCTACCTCATCGCGAAGGGCAGCGACGAAACCCTTCGCGCGCAGGACATCTCGGTCTTCCGGAAGCGGTTGGCCGAGCTGTTCGGCTGGTCGGACGGGCAGCTCGAGTCGGTGCGCTCGTGGGACGACGTGAAGCTGCTGGAGGTCGAGATGAACCGGCTGCGGCGCTGGTACCGCGACGGAGTGCTGTGCATCGGCGACGCCGCGCACGCGATGTCGCCGGTCGGCGGTGTCGGGGTCAACATCGCGGTGCAGGACGCCGTCGCCGCGGCGCGGATCCTGGCCGGGCCGCTGCGGCGCGGGCAGGTGACCACCGACGTGCTGGCGAAGGTCCAGCGGCGGCGGACGCTGCCGGTGATCGTGGCGCAGCAGTCGCAGAAGGGCGAGCACGAGATGCTGCTGCGCCCCGCGCTGGAGGACACGCTCGACGAGAACAAACTCCCGGTGCTGCTGAGGCTTCTGAGGCGCCTGCCGTTCATGCGCGGGCTGACCGGTTACATCGGAGGCATCGGCATCCGCCCCGAGCACGCTCCCGCGTTCGCCCGGCGTCCCATGTCCTAAAAGGACTCGTGCGGGATTTTCGCAGGTCGAGCGTGGTGTAGCCTCCTGGGGTCACACCTCCATTCGTCCACGGGTCAGTCATGCCTACTGCCGATGCGCGCAACTGGTTCGGCCGCGTCCGACCGCAGTGGAGCCTCGCCGGACAGCTGTTCGTGCTCCAGGTCGTCGTCGTGGCCGTCGTGGTGCTCGCCGGAACAGCACTCGCCTGGTACGACGCGCGGCAGCGCAACGAGGATGCGGCCCGCGACAAGGTCGTGGCGGTGGCCCGCACCCTGGCCGCGCAGCCGGACGTGCGGCGCGGGCTGGTCGAGCCGAACCCGACCGCTACCCTGCAGCCCCTGGCGGAACGGGTCCTCGCCGACACCGGGGTCGACTTCATCACGATCATGTCCCCGCAGGGCATCCGCTACACCCACCCCGACCCGACGCAGATCGGCCAGCCGTTCCTCGGCCACATCGAGCAGGCCGTCGCCGGGCAGGTGTTCACCGAGATCTTCCCCGGCACGCTCGGGTTCTCGGTCCGGGCCGTGGTGCCGGTCTACGACGACGCGCGCCGGCTGGTCGGACTGGTCTCCGACGGCATCACGGTGCAGACGATCTCCCTGGAGCTGGAGAAGCGGGTCACCTGGCTGGTGCTGGTCGCCGCCGGTGCGCTGCTGGTCGGCGGGCTGCTGACGTACCTGGTCAGCGCCCGGTTGCGCCGCCACACCCACGGCCTGCGCCCCGCCGAGCTCAGCCGCCTGTACGAGTACCACGACGCGATCCTGCACGCGGTGCGCGAAGGACTGCTGCTGATCGCCCCGACCGGCCGGGTGACGTTGTGCAACGACGGGGCCGGGCTGCTGCTCGGCCTGGACCCGGCCGCGGTCGAAGGCCGGGAGGTGTCCGAGCTCGAGCTGCCGGAATCGCTCGTCGAAACCCTCGGCGCGGGGCGGGTGGTGCGCGACGAGGTGCACCTGACCGACGAGCGGGTGCTGCTGGTCAACATCTCGCAGATCCGCAGCGGCGGCCGCGATCTGGGCACCGTCGTCACCCTCCGGGACCACACCGAGCTGCAGGCGCTGAGCGGGGAGCTGGACTCGGTGCGCGGTTTCGCCGAAACGCTGCGCTCGCAGGCCCACGAATCGGCCAACCGCCTGCACGCCGTGGTGTCGCTGATCGAACTCGACCGCGCGGACGAGGCCGTCGCCTTCGCCACCGCCGAGCTGGAGCTCGCCCAGCGGCTCACCGACCGCGTCGTCGGGGCGATCGGGGAACCCGTGCTGGCCGCGGTGCTGCTGGGCAAGAGCGCGGAAGCGGGGGAGCGCGGGGTGGAGGTCGTGCTCACCGACGACACCGAGATCGACGACGTCGACCTGGCGCACGTCGACTCGCGGGACCTGGTGACGATCCTCGGCAACCTGATCGACAACGCGGTGGAAGCCGTGGCGGAGCGCCCGCAGCCCCGCGTGGCGGTGACCGTTCGATCCACTTCGGACGGTGTGCTGATCCGGGTCGCCGACAACGGGCCCGGCGTGGATCCGGAAAGCGCGCAGCGGCTCTTCGAACGCGGCTGGTCCACGAAGGAGTCAGGTCGCGGCCTCGGGCTCGCGCTGGTCGGGCAGAGCGTGCGCCGCCACCGCGGCAGCATCGAGGTGACCGATGACGGAGGCGCGGTGTTCACCGTGCGGCTGCCGAGCGGATCGGACGTGGCGCGGTGATCTCGGTTCTGGTGGTGGAGGACGACCCGCTGGTCGGCGAGGCCCACGAGGCCTACGTCAACCGCGTCGACGGCTTCGAGGTGGCCGGCCGGGTCCGAACCGGGCAGGCGGCGCTGCGCTTCGTCGAACGCACTCCCGTCGACCTGGTCCTGCTCGACCTGCGCCTGCCCGACATGGACGGCCTGCAGGTGGCGCGAGGACTGCGCACCGCGGGCAGCACCGCGGACGTGATCGCGGTGACCTCGGCCCGCGAGCTGAAGGTGGTGCGCGCCGCGGTCTCCAGCGGGGTGGTCCAGTACCTGCTGAAACCGTTCACCTTCGCCGGAATGCGGGAGAAGCTGGAGCACTACGCCCGGTTCCGGGCGAGCCTCGGCCACGACCGGGAGGTCAGCGGCCAGGCCGAGATCGACCGGGCCTTCGCGACCCTCCGAGGGGTGGACCGCGCAGCCCTCCCGAAGGGCATGGGCGACGAAACCCTGGCGTCGGTGGTCTCAGCGCTCCGCGCGGCCCCGGAAGGCGCCCCGGCGGGCACGGTGGGCGAAGTCGCCGGGGTCTCCCGCGTGACGGCCCGCCGCTACCTCGAATACCTGGTGAACAACGGCATGGCGGAACGCCGCCCCCACTACGGCGGAGTCGGCCGCCCGGAGATGACCTACCGCTGGACCGGCGAAGCCTGAGCGTTCCGGCTGCCTGTGGCACGTGCGTACTTTGGGGTGCTACAGCGCCCCAAAGTGCTCACGTGCGGTCCGCAGACGGCCGCAGGAGTGGCGCCCCAGGTCCGAGTTCCGCGAGCTTGTCGTCGGCGTTGTGCAGGGTGCACGTCCGCAGCGACAGGCAACCGCACCCGATGCAGCCGGTCAGCCGGTCGCGGAGCCGCTGCAACCCGTCGATCCGGGCGTCCAGCTCGTCGCGCCACCGCCGGGACAGCCGCGCCCAGTCCGCCTTGGTCGGCGCGTGGTCCTCGGGCAGCGTGGCGAGCGCTTCGGAGATCTGCTCCAGGCTCAGCCCGACGCGTTGCGCGGAGCGGATGAACGCCAGCCGGCGCAGCACCGACCGGTCGTAGCGGCGTTGGTTGCCGGTGGTCCGGGTGCTGGAGATCAACCCGCGGTCCTCGTAGAAGCGCAGGGCGGTCTGCGCGACTCCGCTCCGGTGGGAGACCTCGCCGATGGTCAGCAGTTTCGGAAGCTTCGACACGTCCGCCAGGCTAACCCACAACACTTCGAGCTTGCTCGAGGTTTTTCCGGAAATCGGGCCTTGACCTCCAGTTCGCTCGAAGTTCCACCCTGGCTGCATGACGATCACCACGACGTACGGCTACGCCGACCTCCGGCCGCTGATGAGCGCGATGACCGGCGACGAGAAGCACTCGGCCGCCGCGACCTCCACGCTCGACGTGCTGTGGGTGCTCTACGACCAGGTCCTGTCGGTCGACCCGCAGCGCCTCGACGATCCCGAACGCGACCGATTCCTGCTGTCCAAGGGCCACGGCCCGATGGCCTTCTACGCGGTGCTGGCCGCCAAGGGCTTCCTGGACCCCGCCGAGCTGCCCCGCTTCGGCGAGTTCGACTCCAGGCTCGGCTTCCACCCCGACCGCGTGCTGGCTCCCGGCGTGGAGATCGGCAGCGGTTCCCTCGGGCACGGCCTCCCGCTCGGGCTCGGCGTCACGCTGGGCCTGCGCGCCCAAGGGCACGACCGGCCGCGGGTCGTCGTCCTCGTCGGCGACGCCGAACTCGACGAGGGCAGCAACCACGAGGCCATCCAGGTCGCCGGGAGGTGGGGACTGGAGCAGCTGACCACCGTGGTGGTGGACAACAGCTCCTCCAGCACCGGCTGGCCCGGCGGCATCGCCGACCGCTTCGCCCGCGAGGGCTGGGCCGCGCGCACCGTCAACGGCCGCGACCACGACGAAATCCGCCGCGCTCTCACCGGCGCCCACCCGGACCGCCCGCTCGCGGTGGTCGCCGAAGTCGAACCCAAGGAGCTGTGATGACCGCCCCGACGATCGCCGCCACCATGCGCGACCAGTTCGTGCAGACCATCACCGAAGCCCTCGACACCGATCCGCGGGTGGCCGTCGTGCTCGCGGAGATCTCCGCGGACCGCCTCGTGGACGCCGCGCAGCGGCACCCGCGCCGGGTGCTCAACGTCGGCATCCGCGAGCAGGCCATGGTCGGCGTCGGCGGTGGTCTGGCGCTGACCGGCCTGCGGCCGGTGGTCCACTCGATCACGCCGTTCGTGGTGGAGCGCCCCTTCGAACAGCTCAAGCTCGACCTCAGCCACCAAGGCGTCGGCGCGATCGTGGTCAGCACCGGCGCCTCGTACGACTACCCGACGGCGGGGCGCACGCACATGGCGCCCGGCGACGTCGCGCTGATCGACACGCTGCCCGGCTGGACCGTGCACGTCCCCGGCCACCCGGCCGAGGTCGACGCGCTGCTGCGCTCGGCGCTGCCCGGCGACGACCCGGTCTACCTGCGGCTTTCCGAGCGGGTCAACGCCGAGCCGCTGGTGACCGGCCCGGGCTGGCGGACGGTGCGCAGCGGCAGCAGGGGAGTGGTGCTGGCCGTCGGACCGATGCTCGACCCGGTGCTGACCGCCACCGCCGCGCTGGACGTGACCGTGCTGTACGCGGCCACCATCCGGCCGTTCGACGCCGCCGGACTCCGCGCGGCGGTGCACGCGGCGAGCCCCGAGGTGGTGTTGGTGGAGCCGTACCTGCGCGGCACCTCGACGCACGAGGTCAACGACGCGCTGGCCGACGTCCCGCACCGCACCCTGGCGCTGGGCGTCCGCCGCGACCAGGAGCTCCGCGCGTACGGAACGGCCGAGGAGCACGAGGCCGCGCACGGCTTGGGGCCGACCGCGATCGCCGCGTCCATCCGCGACTTCCTGGACGGAGCGGCCCGCTGAAGGCCCGCGACGTGCGCCGGTAGCCTGGGTCCGTGGCACGAGTCGTCATCTTGGACTACGGATCAGGCAACCTCCGCTCCGCTGAGCGCGCGCTGCAGCGCGTCGGCGCCGACGTCGAGGTGACCGCCGACCATCGTGCCGCGATGGAGGCCGACGGCCTGGTGGTCCCCGGCGTCGGGGCGTTCGCGGCCTGCATGGAAGGCCTGCTGGAGGTCGGCGGCGACAAGATCATCGACCACCGGTTGGCCGGCGACCGCCCGGTGCTGGGCATCTGCGTGGGCATGCAGGTGCTCTTCGACGAGGGCGTCGAGCACGGCATGCAGGCCAACGGCTGCGGCCAGTGGCCGGGCACCGTCGAGCGGCTGCAGGCCGACGTCCTGCCGCACATGGGCTGGAACGAGGTCGACGCCCCGGAGGGCAGCGCGCTGTTCGCCGGGATCGAGCCGGGCACCCGCTTCTACTTCGTGCACTCCTACGGCGTGCGCCGCTGGGAGCTGGACCCGTCGGACTCGATCGCGCCGCCCCTGGTGACCTGGGCGGAGCACGGCGAGCGGTTCGTCGCCGCGGTGGAGAACGGCCCGCTGATGGCGACCCAGTTCCACCCGGAGAAGTCCGGTGAGGCGGGCGCCCAGCTGCTGCGCAACTGGCTGGGCACCCTGTGACTCGCCGCCACGGCATGATGAGCCAGCGCACGATCCGGCTGATCGCGCTCGTGCTGGCCATCGGCCTGATCTCCGGCATGGGAGCCCCCTACCTGATCCAGGCGGGCTTCTCCGTCTGGGCGGTCCTGCTGCTGGTCCTGATCGTGCTCGCGATCCCGGTGACCGCAGTCCTCTACGCGGAGCGCTCCCGCCGCTGACGCGTTGAGCCGGGCTGGGTCGCGGGTGGTCGCGGCACTGCCAGTAGGGTTGGGGCCGTGAGCTTCACCTTGCTTCCCGCAGTTGACGTTGCCGACGGGCAGGCAGTCCGCCTCGTGCAGGGCGCCGCCGGTTCCGAGACCTCCTACGGTGACCCGTTGGAGGCCGCGCTGACGTGGCAGCGCGCGGGGGCGGAGTGGATCCATCTGGTCGACCTGGACGCCGCGTTCGGCCGCGGCTCGAACCGCGAGCTGCTGGCCCGGGTGACCAGCGAGCTCGACGTGCAGGTGGAGCTGTCCGGCGGCATCCGCGACGACGCCTCGCTGGAGGCCGCGCTGGCTACCGGCTGCGCGCGGGTCAACCTCGGCACCGCCGCGCTGGAGAACCCGGAGTGGGCGGACCGCGTGGTCGCCGAGTACGGCGAGCAGGTCGCGGTCGGCCTGGACGTGCGGATCACCGAGCAGGGCCACCGGCTGGCCGCCCGCGGCTGGACCAAGGACGGCGGCGACCTCTGGGAGGTGCTGGCGCGCCTGGACGCGGCCGGCTGCCGCCGCTACGTGGTCACCGACGTGAGCAAGGACGGCACCCTGCAGGGGCCGAACACCGAGCTGCTGCGCGAGGTCTGCTCCCGCACCGACGCCCCGGTGATCGCCTCCGGCGGTGTGTCCAGTGTGGACGACCTGGTGGAGCTGTCGAAGCTCGCTCCGGTCGGCCTCGAGGGCTCGATCGTCGGAAAGGCGCTCTACGCCCAGAACTTCACCCTCGAAGAGGCGCTGGCCGCCGTCCGCTGACCGCGCGGCGGGCGTACCGGCCCGGCGTGATGCCCAGGATCCGCTTGAAGTGGCGGGTGAGGTGGGACTGGTCGTAGAACCCCGCCTCGGTCGCCACTTCGCCGGGCGGCCGTCCTTCGAGGAGCATCCGGCGGGCGAGGTCGACCCGCCGCGACGTCACGTACTGGTGCGGCGCGATGCCGAACGCCGTGCTGAAGGCCCGCACGAGGTGCGCGGGATGGGCGTGGAGCAGCTGCGCCGTCTCGGCCAGCGTGGTTCCTTCCAGCAGCCGTGAATCGAGCACGTCGCGCAGGTCTCCGGCGATCCCGCGGTCGGACGCGGTGACGACTGCGAGCTTCGGCCGCAGGTGCTGGCGCAGGCGCTGGCTGATGAGGGCGAGCCGGCTCTCCGCCTCGAACTCGTCCCCCGGGTTGGCCAGCGCGGCGTGCAGCTGCCCGATGCTCTTGCGCAGCAGGGGATCGGTGAAGTCCGGGTCGTCGACGGCCGCGCCGATGAAGCTCTCGTCCAGCTGCGTCGTGTCGAGGTAGAGCACGCGCTTGCGGAAGCCGTTCGGGGTGGCGGGCGAGCCGTTGTGCGGCACCTGCGGCGGCAGCAGGCTGACGGTGCCGTCCGGGGTGCCGCGCTCGTGGCGGTCCAGGTCGTAGCGGACCGCGCCGTCGTCGACGATCAGCAGCGTCCACGCGTCGTGGACGTGCATCGGGTACGAGTGCTCGGTGAGGTGGGCGTGCAAGACCTCCGTGACGCCCGGAACCGAAGGGCGCCAAGCAGAGATCTCTTGCTGGTGCGCCATGCAAAGAACGTACAAGACGGCGGCGGGGTGCACGGAGCAGTCTCGGGGGCATGGAAACATCGCCTGCCCCGATCCGCTTCGACGACAAGATCGCCGTCCTGCTGCGCGAAGACCTCGAACCGTGGCAGCGGCTGAACGTGACGGCCTTCCTGGTCAGCGGGCTCGGCACGGCGGAACCCGAGGTGATCGGCGAGCCGTACGCGGACGCCGACGACGTCGAGTACCTGCCGATGTTCCGCCAGCCCGTGCTGGTCTTCGAGGGCACGAAGGAGCTGCTGACCACCGCCCACGCCCGGGCGCTGTCCCGCTCGATGCGCATCGCGGTGTTCACCGCCGACCTGTTCGGCACGGGCAACGACCGGGACAACCGCGCCGCCGTGCGCGCGGTGGGCACCGACGCGCTCGACCTGGTCGGGATCGCCGTCTACGGGCCGCGCAACGGGGTGGACAAGGTCCTCAAGGGAGCGCGGATGCACCCCTGACGGCGAGTGCCGCGCGGCCGTGTCTCTACCCTGGGGGCATGGCCGTTGCGGTGCGTGTGATCCCCTGCTTGGACGTCGATCAGGGGCGGGTCGTCAAAGGTGTCAACTTCACCGATCTCCGGGACGCGGGCGACCCCGTCGAGCTCGCCCGGGCTTACGACGCCGAAGGTGCCGACGAGCTGACCTTCCTGGACGTCACGGCTTCCTCCGGTGACCGCGAGACCACCTTCGACGTGGTCCGCCAGACCGCCGAGCAGGTGTTCATCCCGCTGACCGTCGGTGGTGGCGTGCGCAGCACCGAGGACATCAACCGCCTGCTGCGCGCCGGCGCGGACAAGGTCAGCCTGAACACCGCGGCGATCGCCCGTCCCGAACTGCTCAGCGAGGCCTCGCAGCGCTTCGGCGCCCAGTGCGTGGTGCTGTCGGTGGACGCGCGACGGGTGCCCGAGGGCGGGCAGCCGACGGCGTCGGGCTACGAGGTCACGACGCACGGCGGTCGGCGCGGCACCGGGATCTGCGCGGTCGAGTGGGCGGCGAAGGGCCAGCAGCTGGGCGTCGGCGAGATCCTGCTGAACTCGATGGACGCCGACGGCACCAAGGCCGGGTTCGACCTGGAGATGATCCGCGCGGTGCGGGCGGTCGTGGACGTTCCGCTGATCGCCAGCGGCGGCGCGGGAGCGGTCGAGCACTTCGCGCCCGCGGTGCACGCGGGAGCGGACGCGGTGCTGGCCGCCAGCGTGTTCCACTTCGGACAGCTGCGGATCGGCGAGGTCAAGGACGCCATGCGGGCGGAAGGGATCACTGTTCGATGAGCGGTCTGGACGCGGCGATCGCGACTCGCCTCAAGCGCAACGCCGAAGGACTGGTCCCGGCGATCGCGCAGCAGCGCGGCACCGGCGAGGTGCTGATGATGGCGTGGATGGACGACGAGGCGCTGCACCGCACCCTCACCACCCGCCGAGCCACCTACTACTCCCGGAGCCGCCAGCAGTACTGGGTCAAGGGCGAGACCTCCGGCCACACCCAGCAGGTCCACGAAGTCCGCCTGGACTGCGACGGGGACACGATCCTCCTGGTCGTCGACCAGGAGGGAGCGGCCTGCCACACCGGAGACCGGACCTGCTTCGACGCGGACACCCTCCTCACCCCCGAACCCTGACCCACCCCGGCGCCACGCCCCGGCTCCGAGCTGGACGCAAATTCAATGGAAATTGGACATCCAATTTCCATTGAATTTGCGGAACCCCTCGACGACCAGGACCACCTGTCCACATGCG
>NZ_JBEOVY010000235.1:0-12308 GCF_040295745.1 Saccharopolyspora sp. NPDC002686 | reverse complement strand
TCGGACTTTTCCGGGGTGCACGCAGCGTGCGTTAACGTGGACTGCGCGCGATCTTTCCGGCGGTCTCGAAATGGGGGAGTGGTCCTGGTGCAGGCGCGAGCGGAGAGGTTCATGGACCGGCACGAAGTCCTGAGCCAAATGCGTGATCATCTGCGCAAATGCCGGGGCGACGGGCACATCTGCCGCATGCAGGTGCACGGCATGCCCGGGGTGGGGACATCGAGCCTGGTGCGGGAGTTCGCTGAACGGCAGCGGGATTTCTTCGACGGCCAGCCAATTTGGCTCTACGGCCAGCAGGTCGACGGGAACTCGGTGGCAGAGACGTTCCTGCTGCGGCAGGCATTGCTCAACCTGGGGGTTCCGGAGACAGAGCTGGCCGCCACCCGTGAAGGTCTCAAGGCGGCGTACCACCAACGGCTGAGCAAACTGCAAAAGCTGATCGTGGTCGATGGTCTGGTGCGGTCTGACCTGCTGAAAGACCTGGTTCCGGAAAACTCGCCGGAATCGGCGATCGTGGTGATCGCACACGAGCTGTCCCGTTCGCTGATCCCAGCTGGGTTCGAACGGTACTGGGTGAAGAAGCTGCCGGATGAGGAAGCGGTGGACCTGTTCCGCTATCACCTCCGCGAAACGGCTGCCGAAATCGACGACTCCGCGATCGAGGAGCTCGCGAGTCTTTGCCGGGGTATCCCACTGCTGATCGAGGTCGTGGCGGCTCAACTGGTCGGGCGCGCCGTGCTCGCCGGACCCCTGCTCAACAAGCTGAGAGAATCGAGTTCCGCTCTGCTGCGATTCGACGACGAGGCGCGCATTCCCTCGTTTCTCGAGGTGGCTTACAAAGAACTCCCCAAAGAGTTGCGATGCGTCTACCGGCGGTGTGCCCTGATCCCCGGTTCGTCCTTCTCCGCTGATGCCGCAGCCGTCGTGCTGGGTTCGAGTGCGGATGACGCCGCGATCGTGCTGCACGACCTGGTCGACCAAAACCTGCTGATCAGTGACGGGGAGCGCTTCGATTTCCACGATCTCGTCCGGATCGATGCGCAGGAGAAGGCAAATCGGGAGGACGGTGCTCAACTCTGCCGCGAGCTGAAAGCGGAGCTCGTGACGTGGTTCGTGGGCGAGGCCAACCCGCGAGACCGGGCGCTGTCCGACCGGTGGCGAGCCGGGCCGCTGTTCGACCAGGTTCCCGAGCCGAAGTTCGAAGTCACGCGCGAGGAGGCGTTGGACTGGTTTGCCGCGGAGCTGTCCAACCTGCTGGCTTGCGTGCGGGAAGCACCTGCTCTGGGGCGGGGCGAGGCAGCCGTCCAACTCGCGGTCCTGCTGTTCAAGTACCTGCACTACCACCACCACTACGACGTCTGGCTCGAAGTGCACGACATCGCGCTGGACGTCGCGACCGACCGGGCTGCCCGGATGCAGCTGCACCAGCAGCGCGGAGCCGGTCACCTCGCGGTCGGCGAACTCGACCGCGCGGAGGTGGACTTCGCCGAGTTCAGCCGCATCGCACACGAGATCGGTGACAAGCAAGGCCAGCAGAGCTCTTACGAGTGGATCGGCAAGCTCAAGGCCAAGCGAGGCGATCTGCGGGGCGCACTGCAGGACTACGCGCTTTCCTGGGAGGTGGTCGAGGAAGCCACCGCGGAGGAGATCAGTCCGGAGCAGCAGGAGCGGATGTTCGCGCTGATCAGCCTGCAACGAGCGAGGGCGTTCGGGAAGCTCGGCGACCGGGAGCGCGCGGAGCAGCACGTCAGCCGTGCCCTGGAGTACTTCGGCGAGGGGACGAAGGAACCCGATAACCGGGCGAAGTGCTTGCACACCAGGGGAAGGGTCCGCGCTGGGGTGGGAGCACGCGCGGACCTGTCAGCCGCTGCGGAACTGTTCCGGAGCGAAGGTGCCGTGAAGCTGCTGGCCGACGTTCTGGTCGACCTCGGCGATGCGGCCGCCGAGGACGGTGATGCGGCCGCAGTGGTCGAGTCGTACGAGGAAGCCTTGGTGCTGTACGAGAAGATCGGCGATACCAAGGTGGACGAGGTGAAGGCCAAGCTCGAGGAATCAGGTCACTGATCGCCCGTCGCGATCACGACGTCGAGTCGGCGCGCAGACACCCCCAGAGCGAATCGCGGCGGGATCGCCGACCAGTCCCGATCCTCTTCCGACCACAGGTGGACGGCTGCCGCTGCGGCCACGACGTCCAGTGCGGTCGCTGCCAGCCGCCTGCCGTCGCGGTTCTGCATCCAGCACTGCTCGCCGGTGGTGGCGACGGCGAGCTGACAAGCGGGGAACGCGGCCAGAGTCCGCGCGAGGGCATCGTCGACCTCATCGGTCAGGTCAACCTCGTGGATCACGACGGCGGCCGAATTGCGAACGTCGCGCTGCGGATGAGTGCTCCGCACCACCAGGAACCGGTCCGGAGAAACGGGTTTTCGCCCTCGGCGGAGGTTCACGTCGGCAGGCCACCGGGTCAGCTGCACGTCGGCCCCGCGCCACTCACCGCTGATCCACCAGGCGCGGACGATGTCTCGCTCCGGTGCCAGAGCTCGGGCTGGATATACCGGAACGGGCGCGGAGCCGGGCGGCTCCGGCAGCCGCATGATGCGGTAGCAGGATCGTCTGAGGTGCTGCGCGGATTCGTCTGGAACCGAACTGGTCAACTGCTCGACCTCGCGGAACTGATCAGCGCTGTGCTGCTGGACCGCTTCGTGGAGTTGGACCGCCAGACCGACGCGCATGTCCAAACGTGATGCGGCCGCACCGAATGCGGCCACCGCTGAACCGGCCGCGACCTCGGATTCGGGGAACGTGGCCAGCAGCGTGGGCTTTCCGAGCGCGGCCGAATACCCCGTCACGGCGCCGTGATCGCCGATCGTCACGTCGGCGGCGATGATGGCTTGCTGCCAACCTTCGGCGGGCGGGATCAGTCGAAGACCCGAGCGCAGCGCTTTGCCGAGCCAATAGCGCAACTGCCAAGGGCCGTGCGCGTACCAGGTGTTCGGGTGCATGATGGCGGCGACGATGTGGTCGTCCGGAAGTTCCGCCAACAATTCGGCGATCAGATCGGGATGCTGGCCGAGCAGCGAATTGTCGCCCCACGTGGACGAGACCGCGACTACTGTCGAGCTCTCATCGGCGCCCAGTGCCCGGCGGTACCTGAACCGTTCCGGGAGGCTCGCCCGCAAGCGGTCGAAGCAGGGATCACCCGCGACGACAGCTGCTGGCAGTGCTTGCGGAGTCGTCGCTGCGAGCCGGTCGAGCTGTTCGTGGTGGGAGAGCACGATGGCCTTCGGAACGACCGAACCACCTCGGACCAGCCACTCCGGCGACAAGCCGTAGACGGAGTGATTCTGTGATTCTGTGATTCTGTGATTCTGTGATTCTGTGATTCTGTGATTCTGTGATTCTGTGATTGGCGTATTTAGTATAGCCCATTCCGTGTGAAAGCGTGATCAGTGGCGCGTTCAATTCATGCAAATCGCCGCTGTTGTGCACGGAAATGGCCAGGTCGAACTTCGTGCTGACCGCCTGCGACCAGTCGATCCGGACCGCTCCGTGTTCGTGCAGGGTGTGCTCGACGTCGGAGTCGATGGCGGAGGCTCGCGGGAAGGTGAACACCACCTGCACGCGGTGGTCGGAGTCGAAGATCGGCAGGATGTCGGCGAGCCGGTTCCACGCGGTCAGGGTGTGGACGACCACGAGGACGGTCCGCAGCGGGTGCACTGTGGACCACCGCGGGCCGTCGGGGCCGACGGGCACCTTGACCCAGGGTGAAGCCGACACGCAATTTCTCCTGTGGGGGCGTTTCCGGTCCGATTCTACCGTTCGGATCCGGCCTGGCAGTGAGGCCGGTAGCGTGCCGAGGCATGGGGTCAACACCTGCCTACATCACCGCCTTGGTCGCGTTCCTCGGCCCGCTGGGAGCGCTCGCGGGTGTCTGGTTGACGGCTGCCCGGACCGACAGGCGATTCGTCCAGGAGCGCGACGACCGGAGATTCGAGAAGGCGAAAGAGCTGCAGCAGGAGAGGTTCGCCAAGTTCCTGGTACCCGCTCGCCAGCTGACCTCCTCGCTCGACTCCCCGGATTCGGTGCTGGAGTCCTTGCGGGAAGCGGCAGCGCACGTCGAACTCCACGAGCAGGACCTCGCCGACGGGCCGCTGCAGGAGGTCTTGACCGCGGCGGACCGGTTGTTGCTCGTGCGGCAGCGCAACGGTGCGGCGAGCCAGGTGGTGGTCGAAGCCGGCCTCGAGTACCGGAATGCGGTCGAGGCTGCGCGGAGTTCGATGAAGGAACTCCTGCGTGCGGCTTGATCAGGTCTGATCCGCCAACGCTGCGCGGAGGGTGGCTGTGGTGGCTTTCGGGTTGTCGACGTTCATGAGGTGGCCGGCGTCGGGGACCTCCCGGTATGTCGCGCTGGGGAGCGATTCGAGGAGGATGTCGGCCGCTTTGCGGGGGCAGAGCGCGTCGTCGGCCGCGCCGATCACCGTCACCGGGCACTTGATCGCCGCCAGGTCCGGGGTCAGCGGGTTCTCGCGGAGCCCGGCCATCGCCGTTGCCGCGTTGGCGTAGCCGGCGCCGTCGCCGATCGCCGCGGCGCGGAGCGCGACCTGCTCGTCCAGGTCCACTGTGGAATGGGAGATCATCGCCGCGGTGTCCTCGCGGAGCGACCGCAAGGCGGCGGCGGGGTCCGTGGCAGCTTCCTCGGCCCGCTGCCGGAAGAAGTCCGCTGCTGCTCGGCTCACCACCGACGACGTGCCCATGACGACCGCGCCGGTGACCAGGTCGGGGCGTTCCGCTGCGGCGGCGAGGACCACCGTGCCGCCCATCGAGAAGCCCACGCACACCGCTGGCCCGGAGATCTCGGACAGGAACGCCAGCAGGTCGTCGCGCAGTTGCGCCAGGGTGCCGTCGGCGGCGCCGAGGGTGCTCGCGCCGTGGCCGCGCACGTCGTAGGCGTAGGTGCGGCGGTCGGTGAACTCCTCCTGCTGGCGCTGCCAGCTGCGGTGGTCCTGGCCCAGGCCGTGCACGAACACCACGGCCGGTCCCGAGCCGCCTGCGCTGTAGTGCGTCTGGATGCCGTTCAGCGCGGCCGTCGCGGTCTGCAAGCTCGATCAACTCCCCGGTGCCGGTTGCTGTGATCGATTCTGCGTTCCGCGACGGCCCCGGTCCAGCGCTCGGCCGGTTGTCGCCGCGTTCGGGGCTGCTGATCAGCGGTGGTCGCGCAGGAACGCCAGGACGATCTCGGCGATCTCGCCGGGGTTTTCGAAGACCATGCCGTGGCTGGCGTCGACCTCCTGGACCTCCAGGGCGGGCTGGTCGGCGACGAGCAGGGCGAGGTCGCGCCGAAGGCCGTCCTGCAACGCCTGCACGAGGTCGGTGAACTCTGGCGGGAATCCGGCCGCTCGCGTGGCCAGGACGAGCAGGAACGGGCTGCTGAGCTTGCCGAACACCGGCAGCGCGTCGAGGAACTCCGGGGCTCGGCGCAGCGATTCGAGCAGTTCCCGCCCTGGCCGCACCTGCGTCCGGCCGTCGTGGACCTGCCAGCCGCGACGGGTCAGCTCGATCCAGTGCTCGACGTCGAGCCCGGCCTGCGCCGCGAAGGCGCGTTGCTGCTCCAACACGGCGTTGGCCTGTTCGGTGCTCATCGATTGCCCCGCTGCCGCGGTCTGCGCTTCGAAGACCTCGCGCAAGCGGTCGAGCTGGGCGTGCAGCCGTTCGCTCGGCAGGCCCGCGTAGTTCTCCGGGTGGGTGAGCGCCGCGCGGTGGCCGTCGAGGCTGATCGCGGCCGGGCAGTCGGGGTGCCGGAGCGCCCACAGCGCGGCGACCACGCCGCCCAGCGAGTGCCCGACGACGGACGGGCGGGACAGCTCGAAGTGCGCGCGAGCGTCCCGGAAGGCCGCCGACGCCGCCTTGGCCGCGCCGGCCAGCACCGCGTGCGCCGCGGTGGGGATCTCCGGATCCGGTACCGACCACCTGATCACTCCGCACCTCCCGGCAAGACCGCGCGGACCTGGGGCCAGGGGTTTCCCGGCGCGATGAGCGCCAGGTCCGCGCGCAGGCCCGGTTCGAGGCGGCCGCGGTCGGTCAGCCCCGCGACCTCGGCCGGACCCGAGGTCACCAGGCCGATCGCTGCGGGCAGGCCGAGGTCGTCGACCAGCCGGAACACCGCGCCCAGCAGGCCCGACGGCAGGTAGTCCGAGGCCAGTGCTGTGACCAGACCGCGGGAAGCGAGTTCGCGGGCCGAGACGTTCCCGGCGTGCGAGTGTCCACGTAGGACGTTCGGGGCCCCGGCGACGACCGGCAAGCCGTGCTCGCGCGCTGCGACGGCCGCCGCCTCGGTGGTCGGGAACTCCGCCACCGCCCCGCCCCTGGTGCACAGGGCGCTGATCTCCGCGGCCGACTCCGGGTCGTGGCCGAGCAGCCGGATCCGCCCGGCGCGGGCGAGTCCGCCCAGCCAGGCCAGGTTCTCCTCGCGCACGTCCAGCAGCTCGCCGCGGTCGGCGATCATGTCGGTGACGTGCTGCTCGGCCTCGTCCGGTGTCATGCCGTCGGCGCCGACCAAGTAGCGCTCCAGCTGCCTGCGGTCGACGTACTGCCCGATGCCCGGCGTGTGGTCCTCGTGCGAGACCAGCACCGGCGTTTCCGCCGAATCGAGTTGCGCGGCAAGCGCTTTCGCGCCTTCTTCGGATCGCACGTCGAGGCGGTGCAGCACCCGGTGGTCCACCGGCCCGGCTCCCCTGGCGCGCACGGTCTCGCACAGCTCGGCCGCGCTCCCGACCGTCCGCTCCATCCCCCGCGACGTCTTGTGCTGGAACGCCGCGCCGTGGAACACCGTCGTGACCGCAGCCGCGCGCAGCTTGCCCTCCAACGACAGCAACGCGAAGTCCCAGGGCAGCACGGCGGACGGCCGAGGCGCGCGTTCGCGCTCCAGAGCATCGCTGTGCACGTCGATCAGCCCAGGAATGCAGAGCAATCCGCCGCCGTCGACGTCGCACGACGCGCCCGCCGGGTGGTCCTCGACCGCCTCGATCCGCCCGTTGCGCACGACCACCCGACTGTCGTCGGTGACCCGATCTGGCAGCACGGCCCGCACGTGCCCGAGCACGTAGTCCTGCGGTGTCGTGGCCAGCGGCCAGCTCTGGATCTGAACTGCACTGCTCATGCCGGAACCACCTTCCTCGTGAGTGCGAAGCCGTGCTGGAGCACTGCTATGCACTCACGACCCCGTGCACTCACGCCGCGAGCACCTCCTCTGCCGTTCCGGAGCGGACGATCCGGCCGTCGGCCATTTCAACCACGCGGGTCGCCAGGCGGCGGATCGCGTCGAGGTCGTGGAACACGGCCAGCACGGCCACCCCTTGATCGGTCAGCGACGCGATCAGCTCGAGCGCTCGTTCGCGGTTCTCCGGGTCCAGCGCCGAAACCGGCTCGTCCAGCAGCAACAACCGGGGCGGCCGGACAGTCCCGGCGGCGAGGTTGACCCGCTGCCGCTCCCCGCCCGACAGGACACCGCAGTCCACGTCCCACAGCGCCTCGTCCAGAGCCAGGCGGCGCAGCGACTCCGCAGCCGCGTCCCGCGCCTCGGCCCGGTCCAGCCCGCGGCGGCGGGCCGCCGTCGCGACCACCTCCAGCGGCCCGGTGCGCGGCGGCGCGGAGAGGAACTGCGAGACGTAGCCGAGCTGCCGACCCCGCAGGCGGGCCAGGGTGCGGTCCGGCAGGCCGACGAGGTCGACCGGCCCGTCGTCGGTGTGCAGCACCACCGAACCGGCGTCCGGCAGGTAGCTGCGCTGGGTGCAGCGCAGCAGGCTGGACTTGCCCGCTCCGCTCGGTCCGGCGATCGCCACGTGCTCTCCCGCGCGCACGTCGAGGTCGACGCCGCGCAGCGAGACCACCGTGCGGCCGTCGATGGTGTGCAGGGTGAAGGTCTTGCGCAGATCTCGGACGGTCAGCACTGGATCCACTGTGGACTCACCTCCGGGCGGCCGCGACGAGCCGCTGGGTGTAGGGGTGGTGCGGGTCGGCGAACAGCTGGTCGGTGAGGCCCCGCTCGACGACCCTGCCGAGCTGCATCACCAGGCTCCGATCGGTCAGCGCCTCGATCACCGCGAAGTCGTGGCTGACCACCACCGCCGCGATGTCGCGTTCGTCGAGCAGCCCGCGCAGCAGGTCCAGGACCCCGGCGGCCACCGAGGCGTCCAGGCCGGTGGTCGGTTCGTCGAGCAGCAGCACCGGCGGTTCGGTGGCCAGGGCCTTGGCGATCTGCACGCGCTGGCGCATGCCGCCGGAGAAGGTGGCGACGGGGTCGTCCATCCGGGACAGCGGCACTTCCACCCGGTCGAGCAGCTCAGCGGCCCGCTTGCGGATCGCGCGGTAGCCGCGCCAGCCCGCGGCGGTCAGCCGCTCGGCGACGTTGCCGCCCGCGGTGACGCGCAGGTCCAGGCCGGCGGCCGGGTCCTGGTAGACCACGGCCATGGTGTCCACCCGCAGCTTCCGCCGCTCCGCGGGGTCCATCCGCAGGAGATCCGTCGCCCCGCCGTCGACCCCGGCCAGGTGGACGCTGCCGCTGGTCGCGGGCTCGTCGCCGATGACGCAGCGCAGCGCGGTCGACTTGCCCGACCCCGACTCGCCGATGATGCCGAGCGCCTCGCCCGGCGCGACGTCGAAGGAGACGTCCCAGGCCGCGACCACCGCGCCGGTGCTCGGGCTGATCGCGGTGCCGTGCTCCGGCCCGGTCCCGGCCACGGCATTCGCGCCGCCCGGGCCGTAGACGCGACCGATGCCCTCGACCTTCAGCGTCCACTCTGGACCATCGACCGGGCGGGGCGGCTCGACGACCTCCACCGGGCGCCGGTCCACCTCCGGCAGCAGCTCGGCGGGCAGCCGGTGCCCCGCCACATCGGCGTCGCCGGCCTCGACGCGGGAGCACCAGTCCGAGTCGCTGCACACGTACTCGCCCTCGCCGCCGTCGACCAGGAAGCTCGTGGTGGAGCCGCAGTACTTGCAGCTCGCACCTGGCACCTGCTCGACCTCGAACGGGATGTCGTCGAAGGTCAGCGGCACGACGTCGGTGTGCGGCGGGATCGCGTAGATCCGCTTCTCCCGGCCCGCGCCGTAGAGGTTGAGGTGCTCGCACTGGTGCAGCTTGGGCACGTCCCAGCGCGGGACCGGGCTGGTGGCCAGCACGTACCTGCCGTCCACCAGGACCGGGTAGCCGGTGGACTTGGTGATCACGCCGTTGCGGACCACGTCCTCGTACAAGCTCACCCACATCGCCGAGTAGTCGTTCTCGGCGTGCATCCGGGCGCACTCCACGACGGACTTCTGCACGCCGCGCAGCGGTTCCGGCACCGGCACCTGGTAGACCAGCACGTGCTGCCGGGTCAGCCTCTCCTCCGGAACCCGGTGCCGGGTCTGGATGACCGTCGCCTCGCGGGTGTCCGTGCTGGCCGAGCAGCCGGTGGTCGAGGAGATCATCCGGCGCAGGTTGACGGCGTTGACCCCGCCGTCGTCGCCCTGGTCGATCACCTTCACCACGTCCGGCTCGCCTATGACGGCCAGCGTCACCTGCAGCCCGCCGGAACCCCAGCCGCGGGCCACCGGCATCTCCCGGGAGCCGAACGGCACCTGGTAGCCGGGCACGCACACCGCCACCAGCGCGGCCCGGCGGATCTCGCGCTTGGCGCCTTCGTCGAGGATCCCGGCGGTGTTCTCGTCGTCCGCCAGCAGATCCCGCACCGCGGTGCTCATCGGCACTCCTCCCCGAACGGCTCCGGCACGCGCGGCTCGGTCGAGCCGCGCGCTTCGCGCCGGGCGAGCTTGCGGTCCACCATGGACCGGAACGTCACGTAGTGCGGCAGCTTGAGGTGCTCCAGGAAGCCGCCGGAGTCCAGCCCGTCGGTGGTGAGCAGCAGCAGCTGCTCCAGCGGGCTGTCCTCGTCGGCGCGGCGCCAGGCGATGTCCAGGTTCGCCATCGCGATCGCCTTGCGCTCGTTGTGCCCGAAGCAGAGCCCGTACCCGACGTCGAAGCGGGTGCGGTCCTCCTCCGCGCCGTCGAGGTCCTCGATGCCTTCCACCTCGGTCACCCGGATCTCCCCGATCTCCACCGGGTTCCCGGTGTGCGGGTGGGCGATCCGCAGCGGGACGCGGCCGTGCCGGGTGTCGCCGAGGGTGATCTCGTGGACGTCGCCGTCCGGGCCGAGGATCGAGCGGTACCACAGCCCGACCAGCGCGCCGGTTTCGGCGCGGGCCATGCTCGACAGCACGGCCGACCGCGGGGCCGGCGGGCGGGCGGCGCGGCGGGTGATGTCGAACGGTTCCGGGTCCTCGGCGCGTTCGCCGTGCTCGACGACCAGGTCCAGGTCGCGCAGCAACTGGTAGAAGCGGCGCGGGTGCCGCTGCTCGGACGTCCGGTCGGCGCGCTCGTCCACAGTGGATTGTTCGGGTTCCGGGCGGTTCTCCGGTCGTTCCAGCAGACGACCCGTGTAGTCGGTGGTGCGGCCGAGCAGCTGCGGCCCGTCCGGGGTGCGGTTGGCCGGGACGATGCGGCGCAGCACCACCATCTCGTCGGTGTCGACGGGCTCGGTGACCGCCAGCCGCGGCAACGTCGAGCGGTGCGCCCGGACCAGGTGCGCCGCTTCCAGCACATCGCCCTCCGCCTGGCGGAACGCGTGCGCGGCGGTCGGCGCGTGGTAGAGCCCGGCCTCGCCCATGATCCGGTCGACGGCCAGCCGGAAGCGCAGGACGATCTGCTCGGTGCTGGCCCACTCCGCCGGGGCGTGGTCGCGCGAGCGGCGCACCAGTCTTTCGGCGGCGAGGATGGCTTCCATCCCACCGCGCACTCCGGAATATCCCATCAGGCACCTTCCTCGACTCGGGTGGAACGCGGCAGCCCGACGACCTCGCCGCCCGGCCCCACCAGCAGCAGGTCGAACCCGGCGGGGAAGGCGATCAGGGCGCGCCGCTGCGCGGCGAAGTCCGCGGGCAACCCGGACACCCGCAGCTCGCGGCGCCCCGGCACCCCGGGCCCGGACAGCCGCAGCAGCGGCCCGTCCTCGAACCCCCGCACTGCCAGAGCGATCAGCGCAGCCTCCTCCGGCGCACCGGCGCTCCCGACGCGGAATCCCGCCAGGTCGTCGACCGGATCGAGCAGCGCAACCAGGCGTGCCTCGGCGCGCTCGACGATCGGCGCGGAGGTCCGGGTGCGCACGAGATCGGCCCAACCGTCGACGTGCACCGGAGTCTCGAGATCAGCCAGCGCCAACACCGGCAACAACGCCGCCGGGACTCGGGGTTCCGCAATTTCAATGGAATTTCGAGGTCCGATTTCCATTGAATTTGCGGGGAACCGGAGCACCTCGCCCGGTCGGGAGAGGGCGTCCAGCACCGTTCGGAACACCTGTTGCGCCTGCTGGGGCGCCAAGGACGCGGTCATCACAGTTCCTCGAATTCGACGATCGTCGGGGCCAGCTCGGCCCACTCGGCGTGCTCGGCCGCGCGCTGCCTCTCCGCGACCCGCGCGCAGAGCTCGTCGACCTCGGCCTCGGCCCGTCCGGCCTCCACCGCGGCGTCCAAGATCGCTGCGGCCAGTGCGGCGGCCCGGTCGTCGCCGAGCCGCATCGACCAGCCCCGCGATCCGTCCAGCTCCACCTCGGCGCGGCAGGCGAGCACGTCGCCGAGCAGGAACCGGTCCCGCACGACGGGCTCCCGCACCTGCACCGACACGCAACCGACCTCCGGTGCCACCAGCACCGTCGGCGCCGGGCCGGCGGCCAGGCAGGCATCGGCCAGCTCGATCAGCTCGTCCGGTTCGGCAACCGCGAGCAACGCGGTCCGCTGTTCCCTGTTCACTCGTCCTCCGGTTGATACGGCCCGTCCATCTCGACGACGATCCGGGCGGAATCCGGGCGCGACCACGAGCGGCTGCACAGCACCGGCCGACCGCTGCCCGCGTCCCGGCTGACGCTCTCCACCAGCCACACCGGCCGGCCGGACTCGATCTCCAGCCCGGCCACCACGTCCGGTCCGGGCAGCGCGTAGCTGACCCGGCACCAGGAGCGGACCGGCTGCACGCGGCTCATCTGGCGCAGGATCGCGTCGACCGACTCGACCCGGTGCACGGCGATGTCGAGGTCGGCCAGCACGTCGGCCGGGATCCACTCGTTGGACCAGCCGTGCAGCAGGTCGTCCACGTGGTACTGGCGGATCAGCAGGCTGGCGTCGCTGCCGACCGGCCGCTCCAGCCGTTCCACCTCCTCGGCGGGCACCTGGGGCAGGACGACCTGCCGGTGGACATCGCGCGGCGCATGCTCGGCGAGCAC
>NZ_JBEOVY010000234.1:0-12311 GCF_040295745.1 Saccharopolyspora sp. NPDC002686 | reverse complement strand
GCCCCGCCCGCTGCGGTGAGCGCGGAGGTCGCGACGATCACGAGCTGCCAGTCGAGACCACCGGCCGCCTTGACCAGCTGCGGTGCGGCGGAGCCCAGCGTGAGCGCCCCGATCATGACTCCCAGCGCGGTCCCGCGGCCGCGCTGGAACCACGACGACACCTCCTTGAGCGCCGGGGGGTAGACGGCGACGAGGAAAGCTCCGGTGAGCATGCGCAGCAGCAGCGCCACGGCGAAGCCGGGAGCCCAGAGCAGGCCCAGGTTCACCGCGGCGGCACCGAGCGCGCCAGCGCACATCAGCCGGCGGCCCGGCACGGCATCGGCGAGACCGGTCGCGGCGAGGGTGAGGGCCCCGACCACGAAACCCAGCTGCACCGCGATCGTCAGCAGCGAGCTCTGCCCGCTGGTGAGGTTCCACAGCTGCTGCAGCTGCGGAACGACGAACGACGCGGAGAACCAGACGCTCATCGACAGCAGCGTGGCGAGGGCGATCAGGCCCAGCGCCAGCGCGGCACGACGGTTCCCGGTGGTGGGTGACGCGGTCAGGACCCCCACGCCTCAGCGCTCCGACGTGCGTTCGCGGTGCAGGTTCAAGGCGCGGACCCGGCCGAACGCGGCGATCGCCCGGTCCACCGATTCCAGCACCGGGACACCGTGCGCGCTCGCCACGCGGCGCAGGGTCCGGACCAGCTCGTCCTGCTCCGCGCTGTAGCTGCTGCGCAGCACGAGGACCGCCGGGACGGCCCCGCGATCAGCGGTGACGATGTCCTCGGTCATCGTCGTGAGGATCTGGGCGGCCTCGGCCGGGGCCTTCATGTCGTAGACCGTGCCCATGTCGGTGTAGGCGCAGACGCAGTCGACCGCGGGGTCGGCGGCGACGGCCTCGACCAGTGCGCCCATGAAGCTGCCGCTGTCGTCGAACATCGACCAGGTCGGGATGTCGATCGGGTTGTTCAGGCTGCTCCCCGGCGCGTCGTATGGGGCCAGGGCCCGGTCCGTCGCCTCGGCGAAGTGCGGTACGACGAGACCGTGCTCGTAGGCGGTGTCGGCGCCCACGACGGCGACACCGCCCCCGGTGCCGACCAGACCGAGCCCGTTGCCGGTGAACTCGCTGGCGTGCTGGGCGACGAGGAGGGTGTCCAGCAGCTCGTCGAGGCTGTTGACGAGAACCACACCGGCCTCGTCGGCGGCGTCCCGGAGCAACTGTGGATCGCTGGCCAGAGCGCCGGTGTGCGAGGCCGCAGCTGCCCCGCCTGCCGCGCTGCGCCCGCCCTTGAACAGCACCACCGGGGTGGTCATCTCGGCGGCGAGTGCGAAGAACCTCCGCGCGTCGCTGTCGGTTTCGAGGTAGAACGCGGCGACCCGGGTGTTGGGGTCCGCTTCGCAGAACGCCAGCAGCTCGGAGGGGGAGACGTCGTCGCAGTTGCCGACCGAGCTGGCGAAGCTGAACCGCAGGCCGAGTTCGTTGCCGCGGCGCACCACGTCACCGGCGTACGTGCCGGACTGGGAGACCACCGCGATGGAGCCCGTTTCGTCCGAGGAGGCATCGCGGCCGATCATCGTCAGCTTCGAGTGCGGCGTGTAGTGGCCGATGCAGTTGGGGCCGAGGACGCGCATCGAGGTACCGGCCACGGCCTCGGCGAGGTCGGTGGTGTCCGCGGTCAGCACGTGCGCGGTCTTGGTGCCGCGGTCGGCGAGGTCGCGCAGGGCCTGCGGGACGGCAGCGGCCGGTAGGGCCACGACGGCGCGGTCGATGTTCTCGGGCAGCTCACCGATCGCGCTCACGGCCGGGTGGCCGAGGATCTCGGTGGCGGAGCGGCTGACCGGGTGCAAGGAGCCGGAAAAGCCCTGGTCAACGGCTGTTCGGACGGCGCGGTGGCCCATCTTGGTCGGGTCGGCCGAAGCACCGAGGACGGCGATCGACTCGGGGTAGATCGCCGGACGGAGCTGTTCGTAACTCTCAGCGGGGTCCGGGAGGTCGAGGTCGACCGCGACGTCGTCGGCGCGCGCCACGGCGCGGGCGTCGACGGCGACGATCGAGTCGGTCCCGACGACGATCGGGTTGAGGTCGATCTGGTCGACGGGTTCGGACAGCAGCAGTCCGTCTGCCCCGGCAACGCGAACGAGCAGGTCGGCGAGCTGGGCGTGTTGCGCGGGGAACCTGCGGCGAAGGATCGTCCCGATCTTGGTGCGGTCGATGAGCCGCAAGGCCCCACCAGCGGTGATGGGCGCCTGCGCGAACGCGACATCGCCCAGCGCCTCGACGTCGACACCGCCGGCACCGACCATGACGATCGGACCGAATCCCGGATCGTGCAGCGCCCCGACGACGACTTCGAGCCCCGGCTCGACCATCGGCTCCACGGTCACCCCGCGGACCTCGACGCCGCGGGCGCGCTGCTCGGCGAACAGGGTCTCGACCGCCGCGGCAACGCGATCAGGCGCGACGTCGAGCAGGACTCCACCGGCCTTGCTCTTGTGGACCACGCCGTCGGCGACGAGCTTGACCGCGACCGGGCGCCCGGTGCTCATCGCGACCGCGGCGGCGGCCTCGGGCGTCTCGGCGAACGTGACGGGATTGGCCGGAATTCCGTGGCGGATGGCGAGATCGCGGATCGTGTCCTCGCGCAGGCGCAGGTCGACGTCGGTGGGCAGTTCGGTGGCAGTCACGCGAGTACCTCGGCAATCCTGTCGTGGAGTTCCTCGGGGTGATCGGGGTAGGTGGGTGGTCGTCGTTCCAGGAAGGAGCGGACGCCCTCGTCGCCGTCCGGGAGCGACTGGACCAGGGCGGCCAGCCGCGGTTCGGCCGCCCGACCCGCATCGGTGCCGTGGCAAACGCTGTGCCGGAGACCGGCTTTGACCGCAGCGACGACCGCGGGGGAGACCGCCGCGATCGCTCCGGCGAGGGCGAGCGCGCCTTCGAGGGCGTCGTCGTGGACTTCGGTCACGAACCCGTGCCGACTGGCCTCTTCGGCGTCGAACGGTGCGGCGGTGGCGAGCCAGCGGTAGGCCACGGGGTAGCCGACGAGGTCCAGCAGCCGGCTCAGCTGGCCACCGACCGGGACCAGGCCGATGGCCGCTCCGACACCGCAGAACCGCGCGCCAGGTGCGGCAACGCGCAGATCGCAGTTGAGCGCGAGGATGAACCCGGCGGCGTAGGCCGGGCCGTCGATCGCGCCGATGACCGGGGTGAGGATCTCCGACGGCCGGGCGAAGGCGGCGTTGGCAACGGGATCACCCGCGGTTTCCGGGTTGTCCAGCACTTCCTGCAGGTCGTGGCCGGAGGAGAAGCACCCACCGGTGCCGGTCACCACGATCGCCCGCACGGCGGGATCGGCGTCGGCCCGGTCGAGCTCGTGCAGCAGAGTCGTCGTCATGGGGCCGGTGAAGGCGTTGCGCTTGCCTGGGTTGTCGATGGTCAGGACGCGGATCGGGCCCTCGTCGGACACGCGGATTCCGGGTGGCATGGGGTAACGCTCCTGTCTGGTCGTGCGGCTCAGCTGTGCTGCGAGCCGACCGCCTCGGCTTTGGAGGGCGCGGTGATGCGGGTGCTGTCCTCGCGACGGGAGGGCCTGAGCAGGTGGACGAGCAGGCTGCCGAGCACGACGACGGCGAGGTTGATCACGAGCGCGGAGATCGCGATGTAGATCGGGCTGGACAGGAAGAAGGGGGTCGCGGTGGAGCCGCCGAACGGCGCGCCGGTGCTGGTCTTGACCTCGTAGGCGGCCCAGGTCCCGTAGACCACCGAGACCAGCAGACCGGCGAGCAGCGCGTGCCGGTCGGCGAAGCGCTTGGTGAACAGCCCGAACAGCACGGTCGGAAGCGTCTGCAGGATCCAAATGCCGCCGAGGAGCTGGAAGTTGAGCGCGAACGTCGTGTCGAGCGTGAGCACGAAGACCAGCGCGCCGACCTTGACCAGCACCGAGACGACCTTGGAGACCAGGGTTTCCGACCGGGTGCTGACCGGGCCGCGGGCGAACTGGCGGTAGAGGTTGCGGCTGACCAGGTTCCCGGCCGCGATGGCCATGATGGCCGCCGGCACCAGCGCGCTCATCGCGATCGCGGCGAAAGCGACGCCGACGAACCACGGCGGGAAGAACTCCGCCAGCAGCTGCGGCACGACGTACTGCGGGTTGCCGCCCTGCGGTTTGATCCCGACGGCGAGCGCCATGAGCCCGAGCAGACCGACGAAACCCAGCAGAACCGTGTAGATCGGCAGCACCGACATGTTGCGGCGCACGGTCTTCGCGCCTCGGGATGCGAACACGCCGGTGATGGCGTGCGGGTAGAGGAAGAACGCCATGCCCGAGCCGAGCGCGAGCGTCATGTAGACGTTCGGGTTGACCGCCACCGCCGGATCCGCCGTCGGCGGTGTCGTGGACTTGGTCGCGAGAGCCTGCGAAGCGCTGCTGAAGATGGTGTCGAAACCGCCGAGCTTGATCGGGAGGTAGATCACCGCGACGATCACGACCAGGTAGGTCAGGCCGTCCTTGACGAACGCGATGAGCGCCGGAGCCCGCAGGCCGGAGGAGTAGGTGTAGGCCGCCAGCACGCCGAAGGCGATCAGCAGCGGGAGATCGCGCATCAGCCAGTTGCTCGAACCGCCGAGGCCGAGCGAGCCGAAGATGACCTCGAGACCGACGAGCTGCAGCGCGAGGTACGGCAGCGTGGCCAGCAGACCGGTGAGCGTGATCGCGAGGCCGAGCGACTTCGACCCGAACCTGTCGTTGACGAAGTCGGTGAGCGTGACGTAGCCCTTCTGGTGCGCCAGCGACACCAGTTTCGGCAGGAACAGGAAGCCGAGTGCGTAGAGCACGATCGCGTTCGGCACGGCGTAGAAGCCGAAAGCGCCCATGCTGTAGAGCGCCGCTGGCACGGCGATGAGGGTGTAGGCGCTGTAGAGGTCGCCGCCGAGCAGGAACCAGGTGATGAACGGGCCGAACGTGCGTCCGCCCAGGGCCCACTCGTCGAGGTTGTCGGCATCGGCGGCCTTCCGCCACCGGCTGGCGACGAATCCCATCCCGGTGATCAGGACCAGCAGGGCGAGGAAGACCGCGAAGGTGACGGCGTTGAAGCTCATGCTCTGCCCTCGCCATCGTCGTCGCCGGTGAACAGCAGGCGGAACACGGTGCTCGTGCCCAGGGCGGCCAGCACTGCCATCGCCATCTGGAACCAGTAGAAGAAGGGGATTCCGATGAGCGCGGGACTGGTCCGCTGGTAGAGCGGCACGGCCAGGGCCAGCGCCACCGGGACGAGGATCAGCAGGCAGCTCAAGGCGATTCGCAGCGGACGGGCGGTTCGGGCCTGCGACGGACCGGATGCATTGCCCATCGGGACTCTCCTTCGAGTCTGGGCGGGTGCTTGCGGGAACGGGCCGCGTGCGCGCCTGCGGCCTGTGCGTGATCAAGCCTCGTGGAACCTGGGATCGACCTGTCTCGGCAGGGATGCGGGGCTGAACGCGTGCCGAAACGGTAGGACGTCGGCGTAATCCACGTCATGCGACGAATCGAGAAGTTCTGCGCGCGGAGTTCGCGGAATCTACAACTGCGCGTCTCCGGCAGGTGGCGCTGAATCGAACAGGCGCAGGCCGAGTGCGAGCAGGAGGAGGTCGTCGGTCGTCGACGGGTCGCGGCGGGTCAGCGTGTGGATGCGGCGAAGCCGGTAGACGACGGTGTTGGGGTTGACGGTGAGTTCGGCAGCGGCCTTGGTCAGGTTGAAGTTGGCGTTGACGTAGGCGCGCAGCGTCGCCAGCAGGTCGGTGTTCTTGCGCCGGTCGTAGTCGACCAGCGGCCGGACCGTTTCCTCCAACAGGGCGTCAGCGTGCGTGGTCGCGCGCAGGATCTGGTCCAGCAGCACGTCGGCGAAGCGAACGGCCCGGCCGGACTGGTGGATCGAGAAGCCCAGATCAGCGGCTTCGCGGGCCTCGGCGTAGGACTGCTGGACCCCGGCGATGCCCTCGGTGATCCGGCCGAGCCCCACGGTCCAGTCGCGCACCGACGCGGCGATCTCGTGCCCCGCAGCTTCGATCCGCGATACCTCGTCGTCGTGGTCCAAAGCGCAGATGGCGACGACCTCGGTGTCCCGCGCCCCGACGAGGAAAGTGCTGCACAGCGGGGAGAGCTGGTTGCGAGTCGCGTGGATGGCCGCCTGCAACCCGGTGAGCGGATCGTCCCGCTGCGGGACCTGCACGACGACCACCAGCACCGGCCCGCGCAGCGTCATCGCGAGCACCGCCTTCTGCCTGCGGGCCCGTTCGTTGACCGGGTCACCGGTCAGCAGCGTCTCCAGCACGTCGGTGCGCAGGGCTCGGCCGTCGATCGCAGCCGTGGCGGACTCCCGCAGGTAGGCCTGGGTGAGGCTGAAGGAGACGCTGTCGAGGTAACCCATCATCGCGTCGGCGGCTTCGATGGCGAGCTGCCTGCCGATCTCGTCCTCGCCGGCGAGCTCGGCGATCGTGCGCCAGATGTGCTTGCCCCACAGCCGGTAGGTGCGCAGCAGGGACGGCAGGCTGACGTGCTGGTGGACGCGCCGGGCCGCGGAGCGCCCGATCCACTCGTTGTCGTGCTCGGAGACGTCGAAGCCGCTCTGGAAGATCTCGACGAGGTACTCGATGTTGTGGACCGCGGCCTCGGTGACGTCGCGGATCAGGACCGATTCCGGCAGTTCCCGGTAGTCGGCGATGGCGGTGCGGTACTCCTCGACGAGGTTGCTCGCCAGCTCGTGACGTCGAGCGTGGACCTGCTGCAGAACGCCGCGCCGGCGTTCGGCGCGGGCATCCGGGGCGCTGCGCTCCTCAACGGTCATCATCACACCCCGCGGGACGGCGTGGCCGCCTCCTCGTCCGGTTCCGGCGACCCCGGTGCCGCCGGAATGCGCGGCCAGTCTCTCATGCGCGAGTGGCGCCGGTCTCGTACAGAACGAGAGAAGTGCGGCGGAAACTTCTCGGTTCCTCTCATGACGTGGGTTACGCCGCAGCTCTAACGTCCGAGTCGGTTGCCGGTCCTCCCGGCCGCGCTTCGAGCGGCGGATCTCCCACGCCCCGAAGCCGAGAACGACGACATGGCCGCTTCCCACGACGAGCACGCCACCCGCTCCCGCTTCAGCCGCAGGGGAGCGCGATTCGCAAGGACGTCCCCGTCCGGACATCACGCATTCGGAACAAGGAGAATTCCATGGGCATTGACGAGCGTCGCAGCGTCGTCACACCCGGCGCGGAGCCGACCCCGATCGGCGAGCTGCCGCCGGTCGGCGTCGTACCGCCCACGATGCACGCCCAGGTCGTCCGGCAGAGCCGCTACGGCGACCCGGCCGAGGCCTTCCGGCCCGAGCTGGTCGAGACCCCGCGCATCGGACCGGACGAGGTCCTGATCGCGGTGATGGCCGCCGGGATCAACTACAACAACGTGTGGGCCGCCCGCGGATATCCGGTCGACCAGGTCGCCGTCCGGCAGAAGCGCGGTGAACCGGAGGACTTCCACATCGGGGGCTCCGACGCGGCGGGCATCGTCTACGCCGTCGGCGACGACGTCACCGGCGTCGAGGTCGGGCAGCACGTGGTCGTCCACCCCGGGGTCTGGGACGCCGACGACCCGTGGATCGCCCGCGGCAAGGACCCGATGATCGCGCCGAGCGCGAAGATCTGGGGCTACGACACCAACTACGGCGCGTTCGGGCAGTTCGCCCGAGCCCAGGCCCACCAGGTCATGCCGAAGGCCGAGCACCTGTCCTGGGAAGAGGCCGCCGCCCCCACCCTCGTGGGCACGACCGCGTACCGGATGCTGCACGGCTGGGCGGGGAACACCGTGCAGGAAGGGGATCTCGTCCTGGTCTGGGGCGGTTCCGGCGGGCTCGGCACCCAGGCCTCCCAGCTGGTCAAGGCGGCCGGTGGTCGAGCGATCGCCGTCGTCTCGGACGACGAGCGGGGTGCCTACGCGATGAAGTGCGGTGCGATCGGCTACATCAACCGGCGCGAGTTCGGCCACTGGGGCGTGCCGCCGCTCGTCGACGACAAGGCCGGGCAGAAGGAGTGGTCGGCCGGCGCCCGAGCGTTCGGCAAGAAGGTGTGGGAGATCGCCGGATCCCGCGAGGACCCGGCGCTGGTCTTCGAGCACCCGGGCAGCGCCACCATCCCCACCAGCATCTTCCTCTGCCAGCCGGGTGGCATGGTCGTCATCTGCGCGGGGACCACGGGATTCGACGCGATGGTCGACCTCCGCTACCACTGGACCCGGCAGAAGCGCCTCCAGGGCTCGCACGGCACCAACGACGAGCAGGCCTACGCCTACAACGACCTCGTCCGCAACGGCCGGATCGACCCCTGCGTGGGCCGCACCCTCCCGTTCACCGACATCCCCGCGGCGCACGCCGCGATGGGCCGCGGCGAGGACGTCTTCGGCAACGTGACCATCCTCCTGGGCGCGGCAGAACCCGGGCTCGGACGCGCCTGACCGCGTGGGAGCGGGCACGCCCCGCTCCCACGCACAACGCTGGTTTCCCGATTTCCACGCACTTTTCCGGGGTGCACCCGCGATCCGGCGGTCCAGCACCACCGTCCTCCTGAAACCACGACGGTGAAAGCCGGCCGGTCCAGGTTCGGCCGTGGCCAGAACGGTGTTCTCAACATGGCGCAAGCAATGGCGCGGCGCACCAACTCCGTGCGCATGGTCGCGATCGGCAGTTTCGTCGGCACCACCATCGAGTGGTACGACTTCTTCCTCTACGGCACCGCTGCGGCGCTGGTGTTCAGCCCGCTGTTCTTCCCCGACGTCAGCCCGGCGATCGGGCTCATCGCCGCCTTCGGCACCTACGCCGTCGGATTCCTCGCCCGCCCGCTCGGCGCGTTGATCGGCGGCCACTTCGGCGACCGCATCGGCCGCAAGGCCATGCTGGTCATCTCGCTGATCACCATGGGGGTCGGCACGGCGCTCATCGGCGCTCTGCCCACGTACGGGCAGATCGGCGTCGCAGCCCCGCTGCTGCTCGTCGCGCTACGACTCGTCCAGGGGTTCGGCGTCGGCGCCGAATGGGGCGGCGCCGCGCTCATGTCGGTGGAGACCGCACCGGCGCACCGCCGCGGCCTCTACGGCAGCTTCACCCAGATCGGGGTGTCGGGCGGCATGCTGCTGGCGGTGGGGGCGTTCGCCATCGCGCGGACGTCCCTCAGCCCGCAGGAATTCCTCGCCTGGGGATGGCGAATTCCGTTCCTGGTGAGCGGTGTGCTGGTCGTCGTCGGCTTCCTCATCCGCTCCAGGCTCGTCGAACCGGAGTCCTTCGCGAAGATGAAGGAGGACAGCGCGCTCTCGGAACGCCCGCTGGTGGACGTCGTCAAGAAGGAGCGCCGCGCGGTGTGGCTGTCCGCGGGGATGCGGCTGTCCCAGAACGCCGTCTACTACCTCTACACCACCTTCGGCATCGCCTACATCGCCCGCTCGGTCGGCGAGGATTCCAACATCGGCCTGCAATCGGTCCTCGTCGCCTCAGCGATCGGCCTGGTCTCGGTGCCGCTGTGGGCCCGTCTGTCCGACGCGTGGGGACGCCGCCCGCTCTACCTGTTCGGCACCGCCACGAGTGCGCTGTTCATCGCGCCGTTCTTCCTGATCGCCGACACCGGCAACGAGTTCCTCATCGTGCTCGGCATGGTCGTCGGCGTGAACGTGTTCCACGACGCGATGTACGGCCCGCAGGCCGCGTTCTTCACCGAGCTGTTCTCCACCGGGGTCCGCTACAGCGGCGTGTCCCTCGGCTACCAGTTCGGATCCGTGATCTCCGGTGGTTTCGCCCCGCTGATCGCGACGAGCCTGCTGGCGCTCAACGACGGCCGGCCGTGGCTCGTCGTCGCCTACTTCCTCGTGCTGAGCGCGATCACCGGCGTCTGCGCCTACCTCGCGCCCGAAACGTTCCGCCGCACGCTCGGTTCCGAGCAGAGCACCGCGGCTCCGGCTCCTTCCCGAACTTGACCACCGCACAACAGTTTTCGCGCACTGATAGGAGAATCACGTGACCGAGACCGCCAACGTCCTCAACGGCGTCGACCGCGATGCCCTGAACGCGACCCTCGACGCCGTCCGGGGCCGGCCCGAACTCGCCCAGGTCACCTTCACCCTCGGGACGAACTGGGGCGGCGGCTGCCGCCAGACCGCTACTACCGGTGAAGTCCGCCAAGCCGGGAACCGCGTCGAGGAGCGGACCGCGCGCTACACGCTGGAATCCGACGAGCCCGCCGCCCTGCTCGGCACCGACACCGCGGCCAGCCCGGGGGAGTACGTCCTGCAAGCACTCGCCGGTTGCTACGCGGTGACCTACGCGGCCAACGCCGCCGTCCGGGGCATCGAACTCTCGTCGCTGCGCCTGGACATGGAGGTCGACTTCGACCTGCAGGGCTTCCTCGGGCTGGACGAGTCGGTCCGCCCAGGTGCGCAGGAGATCCGGGTGACGGTGCACGTGGAGTCCCCGAACACGTCTCGCGAAGGCCTGCAGGAACTCACCGACGCCGTCCAGCGGCGGTCGCCCATCCGCGACACCCTCGCCAACGCGGCGCGCATCTCCACCGTCCTCGCCTAGAACCCCGTCGAGCCAGAACCGGTACCAGCACAGGAGGAACAGCATGGAGTTCGTGCGCAGCGAAACCCGCGGTCCCGTCGCGTGGTTGACGATCGACCGGCCGAAGAAGCTGAACGCCCTGTCGGTCGAGGTGATGCGGGAGCTCACCGACGCGCTCGACGCGGCGGAGCGCGACGACGCGGTGAAGGTCGTGGTCCTCACCGGCGGGGAACGCGCCTTCAGCGTCGGCTACGACATCGCCCAGGAGGTCGAGATGGGCGTCTCGACCGCCGAGCAGTGGCACGCCGGCCTGGCCAACAACATCGGCCTGACGATGAAGGTCTGGTCCCTGGACAAGCCGGTCATCGGCGCGATCTCCGGCTGGTGCCTGGCCGGCGGCTGCGAACTGGCCATGGCCTGCGACCTGCTCGTCGCCACCGAGGACGCCCAGTTCGGCGAACCCGAGATCCGCTTCGGCTCCGGCCCGGTCACCCTGCTCATGCCGTTCCTGCTCGGGCAGAAGGCCACCAACGAGCTGCTCTACACCGGCGACGTCGTCGACGCGGCGCGCGCCCTGGAGCTCGGCATGATCAACCGGGTGGTCGCGCCCGCCGAGCTCGAAGCGACCGTGGACCGGATCGCGGCCAAGATCGCCCTGACCCCGCTCTCGATCCTGCGCTACACCAAGCGCGCCCTCACCCGGGCGTACGAGGCGATGGGCCTGCGCGACGCGGTCGAGGCGAACCACGACATCGCCGCCGTCCTCAACTCCGCCGACACCCCCGAACGAGCCGAGTTCACCGAACTCGTCGCGACCAAGGGCCTCCGAGCAGCGCTGGCCTGGCGTGACGAGCGCTACTCCCGGGTGGACTGACCGGGAGCTCGGGGTCTCCTACGCTGTTCCCGTGACGACCGTCAGAAGTGCGCAGAACGACGAGCTCGACCCGCCTGCCGGGGGTGCGGTTCCGCCGCGAGCGTTGATCGTGACGCTCTACGGGCTGTACTCCCGGGAGCGGGGCGGCTGGTTGTCCGTGGCCAGGCTGGTCCGGCTGCTCGGCGACCTCGGCGTGGACGGGCCGTCCGTGCGGTCTGCGGTCTCCCGGCTGAAGCGGCGGGGACTGCTGGTCGCCGAGCGCTCCGGGGACGTCGCGGGCTACCGCCTGTCCGACAGCGCCTCCGAAGTGCTGGCCGAGGGCGACGAGCGGATCTTCTCGCACCGGCGCGCCCGGGTCGAGGAGGGCTGGCTGATGGTCGCCTTCTCGGTCCCGGAGTCGGAGCGGGAGAAGCGCCACCAGATCCGCTCGCTGCTGACCAGGCTCGGGCTGGGCACGGTGGCGCCGGGGCTGTGGATCTCCCCGGCGCACCTGGAAACCGCGGTGACTGCGGCGCTGGACAGGTCGGAACTGCGCGGTTATGCCGAGCTGTTCCGATCCCGCCGGGTCGGGGGCTCGCCGCTCCGGGACGCGGTGGCGTCGTGGTGGGACCTCGGTGCGCTGCAGGAGCAGTACGCGACGTTCCTGGCGCAGTACGACCCGGTGCGGCGGCGGTGGGACGAGGGCGATGGCAGTCCGTCGCAGGCCTTCGCCGACTACGTCGCGATGGTGACGGTCTGGCGGCGCCTGCCGTACCTCGACCCGGGCCTGCCGTTGGAGCTGCTGCCCGAGGACTGGGTCGGGGTGCGGCCGGTTCGGCGGTCGCCGCGGTGCGGGCCTGCCGGGAGCACGCCCCGGACCTCCCGATGGAGGTCGAGGTGTCCACGTTGGACGAGCTGGA
>NZ_JBEOVY010000233.1:0-12330 GCF_040295745.1 Saccharopolyspora sp. NPDC002686 | reverse complement strand
CACTCTCGGGTGTCCCCGTGGGTTTTAAGCTCCGCGCGCCCCCCCCGCAACCCATCAGGGAAGCACGGGTTGCGGCGATACCGCGCACCCGCCTGCGCCGAACCCGGGAACCGTCACTGCGCCGATCGGGTGAAAGATCCCGCGGCGGCGAGGAAGGCGTCGTTCTCCTCCGGGGTACCGATCGTCACGCGGGCCCCTTCACCCGCGAAAGCCCGGACCACGACGCGGTTTTGGAGGCAGTGCTCGTTGAACTCCGCAGTCCGGTCGGCCAGCGGGAGCCACACGAAGTTCGCCTGGGTCTCCGGGACCTCGTAGCCGAGGGCGACCAGTTCCCGGTGCACGCGCTCGCGCTCTGCGGCGATGTTGGCGCAGCGCTTCTGGAGTTCGTCCTGGGCTTCCAGGGACGCGATCGCGGCGACCTGGGCGAGGGCGTTGACGCTGAAGGGGATGCAGACCTTGCGGAGCGCTTCGGCGACCTCCGGCGGGGCGATCGCGTAGCCGACGCGGAGGCCGGCCAGGCCGTAGGCCTTCGAGAAGGTGCGCATCGAGGCCACGTTGGTCCGCTCGCCGGCGATCTCCACCCCGTCCGGGGCCTCCGGGTCGTCGACGAACTCGAAGTACGCCTCGTCGAGGACCACCAGGACCTCTTCCGGCACCCGGTCCAGGAACGCGTTGAGCTCCGCCTTGCGGAGCAGCGTGCCGGTCGGGTTGTTCGGGGTGCACACGAACATCAGGCGGGTGGCCGGGGTGATCGCGGCGAGCATCGCCTCCAGGTCGAGCGCGTGCTCACCGGTGAGCGGGACTCGGACCTGCTTGGCGCCGACGACCTGGGTGATGATCGGGTAGGCCTCGAACGAGCGCCACGGGAAGATCACCTCGTCCTCGCTGGTGCAGGTGGCCTGCACCAGCTGCTCGCACAGCGCGACCGAACCGCAGCCGACGGCGATCCGCCCGGGATCCACGCGGTAGTGCGCGGCCAGCGCTTCGGTCAGCCGGCCGACGCCCATGTCCGGGTACCGGTGCACCTCGGTCGCCGCCTGGTTGATGGCCGCCACCGCACTGGGCAGCGGGCCTTCGGAAACCTCGTTGCTGGCCAGCTTGATCGAACCGGGCACGGTGCGTCCCGCCACGTAAGCGGGCAGCTGGTCGAGGTCGGCACGGGTGCGCACGCTCATCTACGACTCCTTCGAGGTCGGTCAGGCTGACGTTAACGCGCCGGGGGTGGCCGGAGCAGCCCCATATCCGATGTCCCGGCCCGACTCCGGTCAGTGCAGCCCGTTGCCGCGTTCCGGTGATCTTGTGACGAAGTCGCTGGTCCGACCGGATGACTGTGTTGACTGGTGTTCACCTCGGCGTGATTACCTGCACGGCATGACCGAAACCCGGACCGAGACGATCGCGCTCACCGACGGCACCGAACTCCGGCTCACCGTTGCCGAACCGGACAACGTGGTGCGCGGCGGGCTCGTCTTCCTGCACGAGGCCCGTGGGGTCACCGAGCGGGTGCGCGGGCTGAGCAGCGCCCTGGCGGAGGAGGGCTGGCTCACCGTCGTGCCGCACCTGTACCACGACGGCGACCCCGACCGGGTGCGGAAGCTGTCCGGCGAATCGATCCTGGCCGACACGGACGCGTCCTTCCTGTGGCTGTCCGACCAGGGCGTTCCCGCTGATCGGCAGGGGATCATCGGGTTCGACATCGGCGGTTCCGCGGCGCTGGTGGTGGCCGCGAGCCGCACGCTGGGCGCGGCGGTCAGCGTCGGCGGGCGCGGCATCCTCGAGCCGCTGACGGCGGAGCTGCCGCCGCTGGTGGAGATCGCGGGCGAGCTGTCCAGCCCGTGGCTCGGCCTGTACGGCGACGACGAGGGCGTCGAAGCCGGCGACGTGGACAAGCTCCGGGAGGTCGCGGACTCGGCGCCCGCGGTGACCGACGTGGTCCGCTACCCGGGCGCGGGGCACCGCTTCGACCGCGATCCCGAAGCCGCCGCCGAGGCCTGGCGCCGAGCCCGCAACTGGCTCGACCACCACCTCCGCTGACCCCGCCCGGTGGACAACTCGCCTCTCCTGTGGAGAACTTCCGCAAATTCAATGGAAATCGGACGTCTGATTTCCGTTGAATTTGCGTCCCCCTCGGGGACCGGGGTGGAAAAGGGCAGGTCGGTGGGGTTGTTGTGAGTTGGGTTCCGGGGTTACCAAGGGTGCATGGGGTTCAGGGCGCCTTCCCCGGAAGTGTTGTGGCGGCCGAGCAGCGAGCGGGTGGCCGCCAGTCGGATGGCGGCGTTCCGCCGGTGGTTGCGGTCCGAGCGGGGCGTTGACCTGGCCGACTACCGGGCGCTGTGGGAGTGGTCGGTTTCGGATCTGCGCGGGTTCTGGGGCGCCGTCGCGGACTTCTTCGATGTCGGGTTCCACGACCGCGCGGACCGGGTGCTGACCGCCGAGGTGATGCCGGGTGCGGAGTGGTTCCCCGGCGCGACCCTGAACTACGCCGAGCACGCGCTGCGCGGGGGACCGGGCAAGGGCGAGGACGACCTCGCGGTGATCTTCGAGCGCGAGGACGGGCGCACCGAGGAGATCACCTACGGCGAGCTGCGATCCCGTGTGGCGGCGGCCCGCGCGGCGCTGGTGGACCTGGGCGTCCGGACCGGCGACCGGGTTGCCGCGCTGGCGCCGAACTGCCCCGAGACGCTGGTGGCGTTCCTCGCCGCGGCGAGCCTGGGCGCCACTTGGTCGTCGTGCTCGCCGGATTTCGGCGCGCGGGCGGTGGCGGACCGGTTCGTGCAGATCGAGCCGAAGGTGCTGATCGCGGTCGACGGCTACCACTACGGCGGCCGCGCCTTCGACGTCCGACCCGCGGTCGACCAGCTGCGCGAGGCGATGCCGGTCGCGACGGTGCTGATCGACTACCTCGGCGAAGGCGCAACGCTGAGCGGTGCGCTGAGCTGGGACGATCTGCTCGCGCAGCACCGCGGCGCGCCGCTGGAGTTCGACGCGGTGCCGTTCGACCACCCGCTGTGGGTGCTGTACTCCTCGGGCACCACCGGCCTGCCCAAGGGCATCGTGCACGGCCACGGCGGCATCGTCCTGGAGCACCTGAAGGCCATCGGGCTGCACTGCGACCTCGGCCCGGGCGACCGGTTCACCTGGTTCACCACGACCGGCTGGATGATGTGGAACTTCCTGGTCGGCGGCCTGCTGAACGGCACCGCGCTGGTGCTGTTCGACGGCAGTCCCGGTCGCCCGTCGCAGTCGGTGCTGTGGGAGCTGGCCGCGCGGACCCGGGTGAACTTCTTCGGCACCTCGGCGCCGTACGTCCAGAGCTGCTTCAAGCGCGGCCTGCGCCCGAAGGACGACTTCGACCTCTCGGCGCTGCGCGCGGTCGGCTCCACCGGGGCGCCGCTGAGCACCGACGGCTTCCGCTGGATCGCCGACGCGGTCGGCGAGGACGTGCAGATCGCCAGCATCTCCGGCGGCACCGACGTGTGCACCGCGTTCGTCGGGCCGTCCCCGGACGTGCCGGTGTGGCTGGGCGAGATCTCCTGCCCGATGCTAGGCGCCGCCGTGGCCGCCTACGACGAGCACGGCGCGGAGCTGCACGACGAGGTCGGCGAGCTGGTGCTGACCCGGCCGATGCCGACCATGCCGGTGTTCTTCTGGAACGACCCGGACGGCTCCCGGCTGCGCGAGGCCTACTTCGACGTGTTCCCCGGCGTCTGGCGGCACGGCGACTGGGTGCGGATCACCGACCGCGGCTCGCTGGTGATCTACGGCCGCAGCGACTCGACGCTCAACCGCGGCGGGATCCGGATGGGCACCGCGGAGTTCTACCGGGTGGTGGAGGGCTTCGACGAGATCGCCGACTCGCTGGTGATCGACACCTCGGGCCCGGGCCGGACCGATGACAAGCTCCTGTGCTTCCTGGTCCTGGCCGAAGGCGCGTCGCTGGCCGACGTCGAGCCGCGGCTCGCGGCCGCTCTGCGCAGCGAGCTGTCACCCCGGCACGTGCCGAACCGCTTCATCGTCGTGGACGAGGTGCCGCGGACCCTGAACGGCAAGAAGCTCGAAGTTCCGGTCAAGAAGATCCTCACCGGAACCCCGCCGGAGCGGGCGGTCAGCCGCGACGCCCTGGGCAACCCGGCGGCCCTGGACTCGTTCGTGCAGCTCAGGGGGCATCTGGATGATTAAGGGGACCCCCCTGGAAACCCCCTCGGGAGGGGTGTGTATATTTTTCTCCGGTGGCCGCGAAGAACGGACGCCGGGAGGCTTCGCCTAGTCTGGTCTATGGCGCCGCACTGCTAATGCGGTTGGGGGTTACGCCCCCTCCCGGGTTCAAATCCCGGAGCCTCCGCAGAGGTTCTCACCGTAAGGTGGGGGCCCACAATTGAACAAGCGCCCGTAGCTCAACGGATAGAGCATCTGACTACGGATCAGAAGGTTAGGGGTTCGAATCCCTTCGGGCGCACGTCTGGTCGAGACAGCTGGAAACCCCCTCACGCAGGGGGTTTCCTGCTTTTCAGGGTCGGTGACGAGACGGTCAGCCCTGCCCGTCAAGCCCGGGATGCCAGTTAATCGCCAACTTTCCATCCCGGGTGAGGTGGACCACAGAGTCGGGCACTTTGGCGCTGCGCCGAGACGTCCGGCCTCATCGAGCCGGGCACCTGGGCAAGCTTCATTCGGAACTTCGCCCCTTGGCTATTGCCAGCTGCCAAAATGATCAGGCGCGAGCGTCGGGCTCGCCGGAAGACGCTCCGGCCCGCCCGCGCATCCGAGAGACTGGTGGCATGAACGCGCTGGTGTGGGTGAGCGAGTGGCAAATACAGTGCTGCGGCGAGCCGTTCGCGGTGGGCGAGCGCGTGGATTGGACGCTGCGCGACGATCCAGACCGCGCATGGCTGGCGGCGGCACTGGGACCCGAACTGGCCCAGAGCGTCTCGCACGTGGAGGACCATCACTACGGGGTGCCTGAGGAAGTCTCGCCGGTACGCGCGAGGGTGCTGGGCATCAGGCGTGCTTACTGCCGATATGCGGCTGCCCCCGGAGGCGATAGCCACCCTCCCTACCCGGTGCCCGGTTCGGCGGTTCTGACCGAGGTGGACCGTGCTGATGGCTGGGAGGCCGAAATGTCCGGGCTGCACTTCAACGGGTATCTCGTCGAACTGGACGTTTTCCGCGCCGTTCCCGCCTGATCCGGGTGGATCACCTGCGTTGGGTGGCTCGGTGGGTGAGGGTTTCGAGGACTCTTTTCCAGGCCGGTGAGGTTTCGGCGATCTGGGCCGAGATCAGGTTCAGGTAGGTCGGGCGGCTTGCGTCTCGTTCGTGTTCGATCTCCCAGGCGTCCAGGTCGTCGATCAGGCCGTTCAGGCGGGGGTCGTTCGGGTTCCAGTCGACCGATTGGTCGCAGGCCAGGTACAGGCGTCGGGTTTCCGGGTCGTCGAAGCCGGCGTTCTTCTCTCGGACCCGCTGTGGCACCGCCTCCGGGGTCAGCGCCTGCATCAAGATCCACGCGTCGCGTTCGAGCTGCACCCTCCGCTCGCTGACGCCGAAGTTGCGCATCCGGTTCAGGACGGCGACGACTTCGGCGGGCAGGACGAGCTCCTCGCCGCTGGCCAGTCCGGCGATGCGGCGGCGGTTCTCGGTCAGCTGGTCGATCTTGCGCTGCAGCTCCGCGTCGATGTCGCTGATGGCCGCGGCGAACTCGGTCGGCTGGGCGTGCAGCAGGGCGTCGATGCGGGACAGCGGCACACCGGCGTCGGCGAGGGTTCTGATCCGGATGAGGTCCACCGCGGCTTGCGCGCCGTAGCGGCGGTATCCGGAGGCGTCGCGCTCGGGCTCGGGCAGCAGGCCGATGTGGTGGTAGTGGCGGACGGCGCGCACGGTGACGCCGGCGGTCGCGGCCAGCTGGCTGATCGTGAGCACCGTCCTCCTCGGGTCTCCGTGGAGTCTAGGGACGAGTCGCTCCCACGATGTCGCGGACGGCCTGGACGACGGCGTCGGAGCGGTCGAAGCAGAGCCGGTGGTGGGCGGTGTCGGTGAGGATGCGCTGTTCCCCGCGCGGGACCTTGTTCACCAGTGCCGCGTCCATCCTCGTCCGGCCGTCGTGCATCGCCTCCTGGTCGGGGTCCAGCACGCTGAGCGCGATCACCGGGACGTCGGGGAGGTTCGGTCCCCGCAGTTCAGCTGCGAGCTTGGTCAACCCGGTGCTCTCGGCGGCGCCGGTGCGGATCCACTCGTCGCTCAGGTGGGCGTCGATCAGCGCCTGCCGCACGTGTTCCGGGTAGTCCGCGAACACCTCGGTGAACATCTCGCGCAGGGCCAGGCGCATCTGCTCCGGATCGGGTGCCATCCGCTCGGCTGCGGCCAGGCTCGCGGCGGGCGGCATGAAGTCGTCCCAGTCGCGGTGGAGGGCGTCCAGGAAGACCAGCCCGGCGACCTCCTGCGGGTGCAGCTGCGCGAACCGGTGCGCGTAGAGGCCGCCGAGGGAGTGCGCGACGAGGACGTACGGGGCGTCGACGTGCTGGGCGTGCAGCAGGTCGTGCAGCTCCGCGGCGACCTCGGTGGCGGTGCGGGGCAGGGGGAGCGGGTCGCTGTAGCCGGTGCCGCCCCGGTCGTAGACGACAGCGGTGGTGAACTGCGAAACCTGTTGCTGGACGCCGAAGTAGTCGAGGCCGACCGCGTTCGCGCCCGGCAGGAACACGACGGCCGGGCCGCCGCTTCCCGACCGGTGCGCGAAAACGCGGCGGCCGTCGATCTCCTGGAACCCGCCGATCGGCGGGGCGAGCTTGCTGGTCATGCGGTGAGGTTCCAACCCTGACGCAGGGTCAAGGTCAAGGCGCCTCAGACCGTGCGGACGCAGGCGCACTGGCACGCCGCGAGCGTGCCCTCCGCCGCATCGACGACTTCCGGCACCACCGCGCGGGATTCGGTGCGAGGCCAGACCGCCAGCGCCGTGGCGGCTCCGATCACGGCCAGGACTGCCAGGACGGTCCAAGTGGTGGTGAAGCCCGCCTGCGTGGCCACCCATCCGGCGATCGGGTAGGTGACCAGCCAGGCCAGGTGGGACAGCGAGAACTGGGCGGCGAAGACCTCGGGGATCCCGGCGGGATCGACCGCTCGCCGCAGCACCCGCCCGGTCGGCGTGATGATCAGCGCCATCCCGCCGCCGACCGCCACCCAAATCACCCCGGTCAGCAGTGCCTCGGCGACGCCTGCAGCGGACATCACGACCGCCGAGCCGACCGCGAGCACCAGCACCGCGGCACCGGTCAGCATCACCGACCGGTCCGCCACCCGGTCCAGGACGCGCGGGAGGGCCAGCGCGACCAGCAGCGTTCCCGTTCCGGACGCGGCGAGCATCCAGGCCACGCCGGACTGGGTCCCGCCGAGGACGTCGCGGACGTAGTTCACGGTGTTGACCACCACGATCGAGCCGACGGCGGCGACCACCAGGTTCAGCGCCATGACGCCGCGCAGGCCCGGGGTGGCCGCGAACCTGCGGATCCCCGACACGGCCCGGTCCCAGGCGTTCGCGTGCGAGCTGGGGCGCGCGTCGGGGATCCGCGTGGACAGGACCAGCAGCGCGGATGCGGCGAACCCGATCGAGGTGCCGAGGAACAGCAGGTTGAACGACAGGAAGGCGAGCGCCACCGCCGCGAGCACCGGGCTCAGCAGGCTCTCCATGGTCGAGGCGACCTGCGATGCGGACAGGGCGCGGGTGTAGTCGGACTCGTCGGTGACGATGTCCGGGATGACCGCCTGGAACGTCGGGGTGAACGCCGCGGACGCCGTCTGCAGCAGCCCGATCAGGACGTAGACCTGCCACACCTCGGTGACGAACGGCAGCGCGATCACCACCAGGGCGCGCACCACGTCGAGGCCGGTCAGGAACCAGCGCCGGGGCAGCCGGTCGACGTAGGCGGCCGCGAGCGGTGCGACGACCACGTAGGCGACCATCTTGATCGTCAGCGCCGTGGCGAGGACCGCTCCGGCGCGCTGACCTGCGAGTTCGTAGGCGAGCAGGCCGAGCGCGACGGTGGCCAGGCCGGTGCCGAACAGCGCGATGACTTGAGCGCTGAACAGCCGCCGGTAGTCGCGAATCGCGAACAGCCCCATGTCCGTCCTCCCGAGTTCCCGATACCCCTAGGGGGTATCTGAGTTCGGGAGTACGGATATACCCATGAGGGGTATGTGTCAAGGCTGTTCGCGAGTCGGATCAGGACGGCCAGGCGGGATCGCGGCCGATGAACGCCATCAGCTGGTCCTGCGCGGAGGCCCCCTCGGGGGCGGGCACGGCGGGGCCGAACTGCCCGCTGTCGCGCAGCAGCTGCTCGATCTGCTTCATGCCCTCCAGCGCGGCGCGGCACCGCTCCTCGCCCAGGTCGGGCTCGTGGCCGAGCGCCTTGGCGAGATCCCAGGTGTGCATCCAGACGTCGGCCGTGTAGAACTGGTCGATCGCCTCGTCGACCGGCTTGTCGCCGGTGTGCGGGTTGCTGAGCACCCGTCCGGCGGGGTCGTCGAGGATCGCCTGGACATCGCTGACGTGCTGCTTCCAGGCGGCGACCGGGTCGGCCTCGACGTCCAGCGGCGCGAGTTCGATCCCGGCGCCCGCCAGGAAACTGCGGGACCACTCGACGAGGTGCTTCACGACGTCGAGGGCCGTCCACCCCGCGACGGGGCTGGGCCGCGACCAGTCGTCGGCCGCCTCGACGAGTTCGGTGAACCGCGCGGCGTCGTGCGCGTGCTGCTGGGCCGGTCCCATCTCAGGCTTCCTTCGCGAGCAGTTCGTCGAGCTTGTCGTAGCCCTCGTTGACCCCGACGTCCATGCCGCTGGCCAGGATCCCGTCGCGGGTCTCGAAGTCCTCGACCACGCTCAGCACCCGCAGCCGGGTGCGCCCGCCCTCGAGCGCTTCGAAGGTCAGCGTCTCCAGCGCGACTCCGTCGGGCGCGCCCTCGTAGGTGAAGGTCCACACGATCCGCTCCTGCGGCCGGACCTCGTGGAAGCTGCCGTAGAAGGTGGCGATCTCCTCGCCGTCGCGGTCGTTGGCGAAGGCCCACTCGCCGCCGGTGCGCGCGTCCCACTTGGTGACCCGCGTGGTCAACGAGCGGGGCCCGACCCACTGCGCGTAGAGCTCGGGGTCGACGTGGGCTCGGTAGACGTGCTCGGGTGCTGCGTCGAACTCCCGGATGATCTCGATCGTCGGGACCTTCTCGTTCGCCAGGATCTCGGTCTGGTGCTTGGTCATGATGCGTCCTCCGCTCGGTTCGGCTGCTCGTCGGTCATGCGGTCCAGCAGGGCGTCGAGGCGCTGGTAGCGCTCCTCGGCTTCCCGGCGATAGCGCTCGATCCACTTGGACATCAGGTCGAACACCTCCGCGTCCAGGTGCACCGGTCGGCGCTGGGCGTCCCTGCTGCGGGTCACCAGGCCGGCCTCCTCGAGCACCTTCACGTGCTTGGAGATCGCCTGGAAGCTCACGTCGTAGGGCTCGGCGAGCTCGCCCACGGTCGCGTCCGCGCTGGCCAGCCGGGCCACCAGCTCGCGCCGGGTCGGGTCGGCCAGTGCCGCGAACGCCCGGTTGAGCTGCTCTGTGCTCTCGTCCACCGGTCTTCCTCAACTAGTCGGTTGAATAAGACCGTAAACCCGATCGGCTCCGTACGCAACCGATCGGTTGAACAAGGTGGTTCCGGGCGGGCGCGGTGGGCGGGGCAGAATGCCTGTCGGTTGTCCGCGATGGGGAGGTTCTCGATGGCCGCTGGCGATGACATGGACCGCGCGATCCGCGCGTTGCGCACGGGTGCGGCGCTGCCCGCAGAATCCTCCGGGCTGCTCGCCGACCTCGTCGAGGCCCACGTCAACGCCGAGGTGGGCGCGACCCCGCCCAGGGGGTGGCTGATGGCGGACATGGCGGCGCTCGACCTGGCCCGTGAAGCCCTGGAAGGGCGCCAGGCGGCGCCCGACGACCTGAACCGGTTGATCGAGATGCTGCGCGGGGGAACGCCGCTGCAGCCCGAGCACTCGCCGAAACTGGCGGCCCTGCTGGAGAAGCACCAGCTGCTGGAGTGGCCGGAGGAGACCTCGGAGGCCTGGCAGCGCGTCCGCGACGGCGCGCAGGCCGTCGCCGCCGCCGTCGTGCAGTCGATGGGCTAGCAGCCGCGTCGGATCGGGAACCAACGGCCACTGCGCACGTCCTGCCGAGATGCCGGGAAAGGTTGGCAGCAGTGGACGTTGACGTGTCTTTCCCGTTCGAGCAGCGGTGCGCCCGGGTGCTGGTGGAGATCCCGCGCCGTCACGCCGGTTGAACCGCGGGCTTCTTGATGGCCGTGGCGAGCAGGGCTCCCATCGCGCACAGGCCGGCCGCGCTGATCCAGACCGCGTCGTAGGAGCCCATGAGGTCGCGGGCCAGCCCGCCGCCGAGCGCGACCAGCCCGGCGCCCACCTGGTGGGCCGCGCTCACCCAGCCGAAGACGATCGCGCCGCCGTCGCCGAAGACCTCGCGGCACAGGGCGATCGTCGGCGGGACCGTCGCGACGTCGAGCAGGCCGAACAGGACCGCGAAGGCGACCATCCCGGGCTGCACCGTCGGCGCCAGCAGCGACGGCAGGAACAGCAGGGACGTGCCGCGCAGGGCGTAGTAGGCGGCCAGCAGCAGGCGGGGGCTGAACCGGTCGGTGAGCCAGCCGGAGGCGATGGTGCCCGCCACGTTGACCACGCCGATGACCGCCAGCAGGGACGCGGCGATGGTCGTCGGCATGCCGTGGTCGTGCGCGGCCGAGGCGAAGTGCGTCCACATGATCCCGTTGGTGGAGGCCCCGCAGATCGCGAAAGTGCCCGCCAGCAGCCAGAACGGGCCGGTCCGGGCCGAGCTGAGCAGCAGCCGGAGCGCGCGGCGGGCGGCGCCCGGCTCCGGGAGCGGCTTCGGTTCGAAGGCCGTCGCGCCGTACGGGCGCAGGCCGAGATCGGCCGGGTGGTCGCGGAACACCGACCAGGTCAGCGGGGTCGCGGCCAAGGCGAGCAGGGCGAGCGCGATGGTCGCCGAGCGCCACGCGAAGTGGTCGACGACCCAGGACATCACCGGCAGGAACGCGAACTGGCCGAAGACGCTCGCGGCGGTCAGGAACCCGGTCACCAGTCCGCGGCGGGTCGTGAACCAGCGGTGCGCCACGGTCGCCGCGAAGGCCATCGCCAGCGCGCCGCACCCGATCCCGACGAGCACGCCCCAGCCCGCGACCAGCTGCCAGGGCTCGGAAACGGCGGTGGTCGTGCCGGCTCCGGCGGCGATCAGCAGCAGTGCGCCGACCGCGACCCGGCGGAGGCCGAAGCGGTCCACCAGCGCTGCGGAGAACGGCGCGGTCAGCCCGTAGAGCACCATGTTCACCGACACCGCGATCCCGATGGTGGCGCGGGACCAGCCGAACTCCTGGTGCAGCGGGGTCACCAGCAGGCCCGCCGTGGTGGCGCAGGCGCCCGCGACGACGACGACCAGGGCGGTGACGGCGGTGACCCACCAGGCGCGGTGCACTTCGATTCTCATGGTCGTCGACCTTGCGCTGCGCGGAGCTCGCGGACGAGTGGCTTGATGGACAACATGTGCAAGAATCGGGCCATGCGGGTTGTCGTGCTGGTCCGGCATGGCGTCATGCCGATGGAACTGGGGTTGGTGCACCAGCTGTTCGGGCGGGCTCGCACGCCTGCCGGGGAGCCGTTGTACGAGGTCGTGACCTGCGCTCTCTCGCCGGGCGAGGTGCGCACCGACGCGGACTTCCCGATCCACGTCGCGAGCGGTCCGGAGGCGTTGGACGACGCCGACACCGTGATCGTCCCGGCCACCCACGAACTCGACGAGACCGAGACGGAGGGACGGCTCGGCCCGGAGCTGGCCGCTGCGCTCGCCCGGATCCGGCCGGGCACGCGCATCGCCTCGATCTGCACCGGGGCGTTCGTGCTGGCCGCCGCCGGGATGCTGGACGGGCGCCGGGCGACGACGCACTGGAACTCCAGCGACCGGTTCCGCGAGCTGTTCCCGTCGGTGCAGCTCGACCCCGACGTGCTCTACATCGACGAGGGCGAGGTGCTCACCTCGGCCGGTGAGGCGTCCGGGATCGACCTGTGCCTGCACATGATCCGGTGCGATCACGGGGCGGCGGTCGCCAACGAGGTCGCGCGCGTGATGGTCGTGCCGCCGCACCGCGAGGGCGGTCAGGCCCAGTACGTCCGGAGGCCGGTGCCGGAACCGCAGATCTCGTCCACCGGGCGGGCGCGCGCTTGGGCGTTGGAGCACCTGGACCGGCCTTTGGCGCTGCGCGAGCTGGCCGCGCAGGAGGCGATGAGCGTGCGGACGTTCA